>DASQRJ010000247.1:0-2684 GCA_035642955.1 Acidobacteriaceae bacterium | reverse complement strand
ATGGATTCGCGGACGGTGTTGTTGGAGGCGTTGAGCGAGATGGCGAGGCGCGGGCGGACGGGCTCTTTGGCGAAGCGCTCGATGCCGGGGACGATGCCGCTGGTCGAAACGGTCATGCGCGAGGGTGCGATGCCGACCTCGGCGACGAGCAGGCGGACGGCGTCCATGAAGGCGTCGTAGTTGAGGAAGGGCTCGCCCATGCCCATGAAGACGAGGTTGATGCGGTCGCGGCCGAGCTCGACCTGATGGCGGCGGAGGACGGCGACGACCTGGCCGGCGATCTCGCCGGGGGTGAGGTTGCGCTCGATGCCGAGCTTCGCGGTGAGACAGAACTGACAGTTGACGGCGCAGCCAATCTGCGAGGAGACGCAGATGGTGGCGCGCTTGCGGCTCGGTGACGCATCCGCCTCGTCGTCATTGTCTTCGGCGCCATCGCCGTCGGGCATCCATACGGTCTCGACGGTCTGATTGCCGGAAGCGCCGATGAGGTAGCGCTCGGTGCCGTCGATGGAGCGAAAGGTCTGAAGGATGGGCGGAAGACCGACGCTGTAGCCAGTAGCGGCGAGCTTCTGTCGCAAACCCAGCGGGAGGGTGGTGATCCCCTCCAAATCGACCTGCCAGTCGCGATAGAGGGCCTGGGAGAGCTGGCGGGCGCGGTAGGCTGCCTCGCCGAAGTGAGTAATTAGCGCGCTAAGTTGCTCAAAGGAAAGGCCAAATAGAGTTTGCACCAAGGATAGGGCGGCTGGCTGAACCAATTCCTGGCCGGCCGAGTCTAAAATGGAGAAGCGCTCCCCCCTTGACCCGGATGACGACCCAGACAGAGGCTCTGACGGCAATCCGGTATCAAGTGGCATCGAAGCGATCCGGCAACAGGCAAGCATAGAGCATTTCGACGGCAATCAGGAAATGCTCCAGCAGCGGTTGAGTGGCACGTAGGTGCTTAGAGCATTTTCGGCTCTCGCGCGGACCCCTGTCCGCCTTAACGCACGGTGAGCGGCGGAAACCTTATGACGAACGAACGTAGTGTGCAACGAACGGTCCTCCCGAATGGGTTGACCATCCTGACCGAGCGCATGGAGAACATGCGCTCGGTGGCAATGGGCGTGTGGGTGCGGGCAGGCTCGCGGCATGAGATCGCGGAGTTGAATGGGATCTCGCACTTTGTGGAACACATGGTGTTCAAGGGGACCGAGACGCGAACGGCGCAGCGGATTGCGCGCGAGGTGGACGCGATCGGAGGGAACCTGGACGCCTTTACCGGCAAAGAGACGATCTGCTTCAACATTAAAGTGCTGGATGAACATGTGCCGACGGCGCTCGACGTGTTGAGCGACCTGGTGCTGCACCCGATCTTTGCCGATGGCGACATCCAGCGCGAACGGGGCGTGATCTTCGAAGAGATCAAGATGGACGAAGACAACCCCGACTACCTGGTGCACGAGATCTTTACCCAGAACTTCTGGAAGGGGCATCCGCTGGGCAAGCCGATCCTGGGAACCAAGGAGACGGTGGGACGGCTGGAGCAGGCGAAGCTCTTCGGCTACTACGGCGACCGCTTCCGCGGCGGGAACGTGGTCTTCACGGCGGCGGGAAACCTGGATCACCAGCGATTTGTGGACGAGGTACGGCGGCGCTTCGAGAGCATGCCGGCCGGCGTTCCGGAGGATGCGAATCTGCCGCCAAATACCAGCGCGCGCATTGTGCTGCGCAACAAGAAAGCGCTGGAGCAGGTGCAGCTTTGCATGGGCGTGCCTTCCCTGCCCATCTCGAGCGACCGGCGGTATTGCGCGCTGGTGTTGAATACGGTGCTGGGCGGCGGGATGAGCTCACGGCTCTTCCAGACGGTGCGCGAGGAGCGCGGGCTGGCTTATTCGATCTACAGCGACCTGAATCCCTACAAGGACACCGGCATGTGGTGTGTGTACGCAGGCACCTCGTCGGACCGGGCGCTGCAGGTGATCCAACTGGTGACGGAGGAGTTCCGGAGGCTGAAGCAGGAGCCGATGCCGGAGGATGAGCTGCGGCGCGCGAAGGATCAACTGCTGGGCAACATCATCCTGAGCATGGAGAGCACCGGGGCGCGGATGTCCAACCTGGCGCGGCAGGAGATGTACTTCAATCACTTCTTCGGAATCGACGAGGTGATGCAGCAGGTGGAGAATGTCACGGCCGAGCAGGCGATGATGCTGGCGCGTGAACTCTTCGCCCCGGAAAAGATTGCGGTAACCATGCTGGGGCGGCTGGACGGTGTGAAGGTGGGGCGCGAGGATTTAGCCTGTTAGGGACTGGCCGTCCAGGCACACGCGCCTGCGGCGCGTCCTGGTGGGTTCGTTTCCTTTGATCGCTCACGCCGCGTGTGGTGGGCGACTCGGCTGCCGATCCCTCCGCTCCACGTCGTTCCGGTCGGGATGACGGATGACAAGGATACGGAGCGCGCTTTTCGAGCGGAATCGGGATGGCGTGCGTCTAACCTAGGCATACTCAGGCATGCATTCGCCTATTTCCGGTGCCGCAGGGATTTTGATACTCTGCGGTCGGCAGTTCTCAGTGGTGCGAGTGCGCCAGACGATCTCGAGGGGTCAGGTCATGAAAAAGCGGTGGAGAAAGCCGGCGACGGAAGGTCGTCTCCGGAATGGCGAAGCGGGTTTCACACTCATGGAGCTGCTGATCGTGATGGCAGTCAT
>DASQRJ010000246.1:0-2939 GCA_035642955.1 Acidobacteriaceae bacterium | reverse complement strand
GCTTTCGCACCCACGGCTTACATTCCTATTTTATTAGGAGTCTTCATGGCAAGGCGCAAAGGCAGCTCCGCGGGGATGACGCCGCTGGAGCTGAAGATCATGCAGGTGCTGTGGCGGTTGGGGCCGAGCCAGGTGCAGGCGGTGCAGCAGGAGCTGGAGGGTGAGCTGGCCTACACCACGGTGCAGACGATGCTGAACGTGCTGGAACGCAAAGGCCGCGTGACCCGGCGGCTGCGCGGACGCGCGTTTGAATATCGTGCCGCCGTGACCGAAGAAAAGACGCTGGGCACGGCGGTGGTCGATCTGGTGGACCGGATGTTTGGCGGATCGCCAGAGGAGCTGGTGATGAGCCTGGTGAAGTCACGGCAACTGGATGCCGGGCGGCTGGCCAAGCTGGCCGAGCGCGTGGATGCGGCGAAGGCCGCGAAGAAGAACCCGCGTGGGAGGGAGCGCGTTGCATGAACCTCTGACCATGGTGAGCTATTTCACGCACTCCGCGGTGATGCTGGCGGTGCTGGGGGCGATGGCGTGGCTGGGCGACCGACTGCTGCGCAGGGTGGGGCCGCTGGCGCAGCACCGGATGTGGGTTGCGGCGCTGCTGGCGGGGGTGGCGCTGCCGTTGCTGCCGGTTGGAGCACTGATCGGACGGATCGGACTGACCGGCTGGTTCAGCCACGCGGACGCGAATGCGGTCGGTGGAGCTGGGACGGTTACGTATTCCATGATTGCCGCAGGCGCCGGGCACTGGACGATTTCGCCGCTGCTGGCGGAGATGCTGGCTGGGGCGTATCTGCTGACGGTGGTCTTCGGCGTGTTGCGGTTGCTGTGGCGGTGGCGGCGCACCCACGCGATGACGCGGCGGGCTGCGGGGCTGACGCTCGACGCTGCAGCGCGTGCGCGGGTGGAGGGCGCGGCGCGGTGGTTCGGCGTAGCGGCGCCGGAGATGCTCTGCTCCGGCGAGACGCGCGGGCCGGTGGTGCTGGGGGTGCGGCGGGCGCTGCTGCTGGTGCCGGAAGGATTCTTTGCCGGGGAAGGCTCCCATGATGCGGATGCGGACGCGGCCCTGGCGCACGAGTGCGCACACCTGGCGCGGCGGGATTTTGCGAAGAACCTGCTCTACGAATATGTCGCTGCAGTGGTGGCGTATCATCCGGCGGCGTGGCTGATGCGGCGGCGGATCGTGGAGACGCGCGAGCTGGTGTGCGACGAGATGGCGGCCACTGCGGTGGGTGGGCGGCCGGAGTATGCGAGTTCCCTGCTGCGGCTGACGACGGCGATGGCCCGGGCCGCGGCGCACCCTGTCTACGCAAGCCCAACCCAGGCTATCGGAGTCTTCGATGCCGACATTTTGGAGGAACGCATTATGCGATTGACGATGGATTTGCCGGCGGTGAGCAGAACACGAAAGATTGCGATGGCGGCGGTGACCGCATGCGCGCTGCTGGGCGGAGCGATGACGGCGACGGCGCTGTCGTTCGCTGTGACGCCGCAGGATGGCGCGACTGCAACGAGCGCGACGAAAGAAAAGATCTATAAGGTGGGCAACGGTGTCAGTGCGCCGGTTCTGACCCATTCGGTCGATGCCGAATATTCAAAAAAGGCGAAAGACGCCAAGCATCAGGGTGTGTCGGTGGTCTCGCTCGTCGTCGATGCTCACGGAATGCCGCAGCGTGTCCACACGATACGCAAGCTGGGCATGGGACTGGATGAGAAGGCCATCGAGGCCGTCCGCCAGTATCGCTTCAAACCAGCGATGCACGAAGGCGAGCCGGTGGCGGTTGCCCTCAGCATCGAGGTGAACTTCCGCCTCTATTGACCCGCCATCCCTGAGAAGCGCCATGTAGGCTGTCCTTGTGGGAGCGCTCGTCCGATGGTGATGCAGCGGACACTCCCGGCGAGGACGGCATGAACGCTGCGATTGTGGATTCGTACACGAAGGGGCCGCGCTATGGATGGTTTGCCGATCCGCTGGCGGAGGCGGGTGAGGTGCTGGTCGCGGTGGAGGCGGCGGGGCTGCACCCGGTGGTCAAGGCGCTGGCGAATGGCTCGCACTATGGAAGCACGGGCGTGTTTCCGTTCATCCCTGGAGTAGACGGGGCGGGGCGGCTGGAGGATGGAACGCGGGTGTACTTCGGCGTGTCACGGCCACCCTTTGGCACCTTTGCGGAGCGTGCGGTGACCAATGCGGCGCTGTCTGTGCGGCTACCGGATGGGCTGGACGCGCTGACTGCCGCGGGAATTGCGAATCCGGGGATGTCGTCGTGGGTGGCATTGCAGTATCGCGCGCAGTTTGCCGCTGGGGAGAGTGTGCTGATCCTGGGCGCGACGGGCGTGGCAGGACAGCTTGCGGTGCAGATTGCGAAGCGACTGAGTGCGCGGCGCGTGATCGCGGCGGGAAGAAATGCGCAGGCATTGGCGTCGGCGAAGGAGCTGGGAGCGGATGCGGTGATCTCACTGGAGCAACCGCGCGAGGCACTGGTGGCTGCGTTTCGCGGCGAGATCGTGGAGCATGGGGTGGACGTGGTGCTCGACTACCTGTGGGGCGAGCCGGCGGAATGCGTGCTGGCGGCGATTGCGCAGAAGGGTTTGAGTCATGCCGCGCCGCGTATCCGGTATGTGGAGATCGGGCAGAGCGCAGGGGCGACGATCACACTGGCAGGGGCGACGCTGCGCAGCACCGGCGTGGAGTTGCTGGGGAGCGGATTCGGCAGCGCTTCCATGAAGGAGATCTTTGCGGCACTCGCAAAGTTTTTTGAAGAGGCTGCGAAGAAGCCGTTCCAGACGAAGGTGCAAGCCGCGGCGCTGCGCGATGTTGAGAGGTTGTGGAACGCGCCGGAGCACGATGGGCGGCTGGTCTTTCAGCCCTGAGGACTAGCCGTACGGGCGCACGCGCCGGCGGCGGTACTGGCCGTACGGGCATACGCGCCTGCGGCGCGGGT
>DASQRJ010000245.1:0-2419 GCA_035642955.1 Acidobacteriaceae bacterium | reverse complement strand
GACAGCGAGTACCGGGTGGAGACAGCGGGCGATCCGAATGCGGGCCGCGGGCTGACGGTGCAGAACCTGCACTGCTCCGAGGTGGCGCGATGGCCGGGCGATGCGGGGGCGACACTGGCGGGGCTGCTGGCTGCGATGCCGGCGGCAGGCGGCGAGGTGGTGCTGGAGTCGACCGCGCAGGGTGCGCATGGATGTTTCTACGAAGAGTGGATGCACGCGGAGGCGAAAGGCTGGGTGCGGCACTTCTTTCCGTGGTGGTGGGAGGCGAGTTACCGGCTGGATGCGGGGGAGACTGCGGAATCGGAGGAAGAGTGCGCGCTGGTAAAGGCCCATGGATTGACGCGGGAACAGATTGCCTTCCGGCGCCGGTTGCAGCGGCAGTTCGGTGTGCTGGCGCGGCAGGAGTATCCGGAGAGCGCGGATGACTGCTTCCTGGCGAGCGGCAGTTGTGTGTTCGACACGGAGGCGATCGACCGGCGATTGCGCGAGCTGCCGGCGCCGCTGGAGCGGCGCTGGTCCGGTGCGCTGGAGGTGTGGCTGAAGCCGCTGGCGGGACGCGAGTACCTGGTGGCGGTGGATCCAGCAGGCGGCGGGAGCGAAGGCGACTATGCGGCGATGCAGGTATTGGACGCAGCGACCGGATTGCAATGCGCAGAGTTCCAGGGCCGGTGTGGTTTGCTGGAGCTGGCGGAGCGGGCGGCTACGGTGGCGCGTGAGTACAACGGTGCGATGGTGATCGTGGAGCGGAACAATCATGGAGCGGGTGTGCTGGCGTACCTGACCGGAACCGTGAAGTACGCGCGGATCTTCGAGCAGGATGGACAGGCTGGATGGTTGACGACGGCTTTATCCCGACCGCGCGTGCTGGAACAGATCGAGCGATTGCTGGGCGAGGGCGCAGAGAGCGTGATGAGCGCTCGATTGCTGCGGGAGATGAAGACGTTTGTGCGCGATGCACGCGGACGGACGGGGGCGGCACCGGGGCAGCATGACGATCTGGTGATGGCGATGGGAATCGGACTTGCCGTCCAGGCGATTGCGCCGGCGGCGCGGGTAGCTGGGTTCGCTCCCTTTGGTCGTTCACAGATCTCGGGGTGGGCGAGCGGACAGGCTGCAGGTTCTTCGCTGCGCTCAGAATGACAACATAGAGGATATGCGCGGGGCCGTTAGAATCGCTGGCAGGAGACGGTTGCGTGGCGGTGCTGGCGGTGCAGCAGATTCGGGCGATGCGTGGCGGGGCACAGAGCCAGTTGATGCTGGGCTCGGATGAGAACCTGTGGGTGGTGAAGTTTCAGAACAATCCGCAGCACACGCGGGTGTTGGCCAACGAATATCTGGCGACGCGGCTGGCGGCGAGCATTGGTTTGACGGTGCCGGCATGCGACGTGGTTGAGGTGACGGAGTGGCTGATTGCGAATACGCCGGAGCTGCTGATCCAGGTACCAAGCGGGCGCGAGCGGTGCCGAGCGGGGCTGCATTTTGGATCGCGATTTGTAGGCGGCCTGATGCCGGGGCAGGTCGTGGACACGCTGCCGGAGGCACAGCTTGCGGAGGTGAAAAACCTGCGTGAGTTTGCCGGCATGCTGGTGATGGATAAGTGGACGTCGAATGTGAATGGGCGGCAGGCGGTGTTTGGCAAGCGGCCGCGCGAGCGGCGGTATACGGCGACCTTTATCGACCAGGGATATTGCTTCAACGCGGGTGAGTGGAAGCTGATCGATACCCCGCTGCGCGGAGTGTTCGCGAGCAACCTGGTGTACGAGCGAGTGGTGGGCTGGGAGAGCTTTGAGCCGTGGCTGGGGCGTGTGGAGCGGATGGACGCGCAGACGATATGGCTGGCGGCGGAATCGATTCCTCCGGAGTGGTATGGCGGGGATACAACGGAGCTGGAGCAACTGGTGGAGGCGTTGATTGCGCGGCGCGCGCGACTGCGTGCGTTGATTGACGGATTTCGTGAGTCGCATCGGATGCCGTTTCCGTACTGGGGAAGACAAGCCGCAGAGGTGTTGCCGGCATTTTTTCCGGAACCATTCCCAAAGAGGGAGTGGGGGAAGAAAACTGGTGAGGGCAAACTGGTGATGTAAGGTGCGACAGTGGAAGAATCGTGATGGGATGCGAAGATGCGGGATAGAAATTGCGAAGCGGTGTTAGGCAATACAGTGAGCGGGGTTTGGAATTGACGACGCGGCAGCGGTGTGAGTTCTCGCTGATCCGGTATGTGCCAGATCCGGTGAAGAATGAATTCGTGAATATTGGCGTGCTGCTGCGCGGCGAGGACGCGCGGGCGGCGGTGCGTTTTACCCGCGACTGGAGCCGGGTGCGCTGCGTAGATCCCGACGCCGATACGACGATGCTGGAGGCGCTGGAGGCGGAGATTGGGCGACGGCTGGCTGCGGACGCGCGGGCGGGCGTGGCCTCG
>DASQRJ010000244.1:0-16173 GCA_035642955.1 Acidobacteriaceae bacterium | reverse complement strand
CCGGGGTTATCGGCTGCAAAAGGGTTTATCTCAAGGCGATATCGAAAAACGCACCGGTCTGCTCCGCTGCTATCTATCCCGTGTAGAAAACGGGCACACAGTTCCTTCCCTCGATACGCTGGCCAAGATTGCCCAGGCACTCGATCTTCCGCTGGCGCAGTTTTTCGCAGAGGACTCGCTGGGCCGAGAGATGAACACGCAGAAGTTGACCGACGAGGAGCTTCGCTTCCTCACGCAGATTCGGCGCTACTCCTCCAACCTGAATGACAGCGACCGCAAGCTCCTGCTGGCGATGGTGAAGAAGTTCGCTGCAACCGCCGTGCGCTAGGCCAGTACCGCCGCTCGGAGCCTGAAGATGTCTTCAGGCCCTGAGACCTTTTGAGCGCGTCTCAGGCGCGCCAGAAGCTGGCGACGAAGTGCGCCCCCAGCAGCACCAGCAGCAGCAGACTGCCGAACGCCAGCCATTGCCGCCGAATCCACAACGTCCGGTCGGACCCTAGCTTGGGTACCAGCAGCATTCCCAGCAGAAACCCGGAGAGAAAGCCGCCCAGATGCGCCATGTTGTCGATGCGTATCGGAGTGTTGAAGGCATCCGCGCCGAAGCCGATGACGAAGTTCAGGACGGCGAAGTAGATCACGCTGCGGCGCAAGCGCGCGACCTCCGCGCGGTTCACCGGCAGCAGCTTCGACCCCAGCAGGGGAATCAGCACGCCCGCCAATCCAAAGACAGCGCCCGATGCCCCGACGCTGATCACACCGTAGTCGAGGACGTGGCCTCCGCTGATCACGCCGGGGTGGAGCGCCACACTCAGCAGGTTGCCGACCACACCCGTCAGAAGGTAGGTGGCGAAGATCCCGAAGGCGCCGACCAAGGGCTCGCCCAGAAGTCCCAAATTGTAGAGGCACCACATGTTGGTGGCGATGTGGATGATGCCGGAGTGGACGAAGGTTGACGTCACCAGGCGCCACCATTGGTGATCGGCGAGCACGAAGAGGCCAACGTTGGCTCCCCAATGCACCAACTGCTCGGCCGTAGGCGCCATCGGCGAAACACCCCGCAGCACCATCAGCAGATAAACAGCGATGTTGATGCCGGTCAGGATGTAGGTTGCCGGCGCGAGCTGCCATCCGGAACGCCGGGGACGCGGCGGAGGCATGGGCATCGGCTGCTGCTGCTGGTAGCTGTAATCCGGCAATGCGCCGGGAGGCAGAATCTCCGGCTGGGCCTGTGGGCCGTTCTCCGTACGAGTCTGCCATTGCCGCTGGTCCATATGCCCTGAAGCTATCACGCGATGCCCTGAAGCTATCACGCGGGCAGAGGGCCGTCCTTCATGCAACACTAGAGTTTCGATGCCATCCCAAGGAGAGATCATCCCCGTGCCAGCCCAGCAGGAGACCAAAACGCAGCCGGAAACCAAGGCCCCTGAGAATCCGGGACTGAAGCCCATCCGCCGCGCTCTGCTCAGCGTCACTGACAAGACCGGCCTGATCGATTTTGCCCGCGCGCTCGCCCGTCACGGTGTGGAACTGGTCTCGACTGGGGGTACTGCCCGCGCGCTGCGCGAGGCCGACCTCGCGGTGCAGGATATCTCCGAGCTGACCGGCTTTCCGGAGATGCTGGACGGCCGCGTCAAGACACTGCATCCCAAGGTGCACGGCGGCATCCTGCACATCCGCGATAACGCCGCCCACCGGGCCGCGGTGGCGGAGCACGGCATTGTCCCCATCGACATGGTGGTGGTCAATCTCTACGCCTTCGAGAAGACCGCCTCGAAGCCCGGCGTGGCCTTCCACGAGATCATCGAGAACATCGACATCGGTGGCCCGTCGATGGTCCGCTCGGCGGCGAAGAACTTCGAGGATGTCGCCATCGTCACCGCGGCTTCCGACTATCCGGCGCTGATCGAGGAGCTCGCGGCCAACCATGGCTCGCTCGGCCGCGAGACGCGCTGGCGGCTGGCCCGGCATGCCTTTGCGCTCACCGCTGCCTATGACAGCGCCATCGCAAGCACGCTCGCCACCATGGCTGAGCCTAAGGCCGAGCAGCCGGCCTTTCCCGATCCGCTGCGCATCAGCTACCCGCTCGCTGCGCCGCTGCGTTACGGCGAGAACCCGCATCAGGCCGCCGCGCTCTACACCGATGGCAGCGGTACGGGGGTCGCGGGCGCGAAGCAACTGCAGGGCAAGGAGCTGAGCTACAACAACCTGGTGGATCTGGATGCCTGCTGGGATCTGGCGCAGGAGTTCACCGAGCCGATGGTGGCCATCATCAAGCACACCAACCCGTGCGGCGCGGCTACCGGCGCCAGCGTGCTCGAGGCCTATACCCGGGCGCTTTCGACCGACCCGGTCTCCGCCTTCGGCAGCGTCATCGGCGTGAACCGCGAGATTGACGAAGCCGCGGCCGAGGAGATGGCGAAGCTCTTCGTCGAGGCCATCGCGGCGCCGGGGTTCACCGCCGGGGCGCTCGCCCGCTTCGCCGCCAAGAAGAACCTGCGGCTGGTGGTGGTGCAGCCGGCGGCGCGAATACGGGTCATGAAACAGGTCTCAGGCGGCATGCTGCTGCAGGATGCCGATACCGGCTCGATCACCGCGAGTGGTTTGCGCACTGTCACCAGGCGGCCTCCCACCTCCGACGAGCTGCTGGACCTGCTCTTCGCGTGGAAGGTCGCGAAGCACGTGAAATCGAATGCGATCGTGTACGCGCGCGGCGGCCAGACCATCGGGGTCGGCGCGGGACAGATGAGCCGCGTGGACGCGGCGCGTTTCGGCGCGATGAAGGCGGTTCTGCCGCTCGCCGGCACGGTCGCCGCATCGGACGCCTTCTTCCCTTTTCCAGACGGCCTGGAGACGATCGTGGAGGCCGGCGCCACCGCCGTGATTCAGCCCGGGGGCTCGGTGCGCGACGACGCCGTCACCGAGGCGGCCGACCGGCTAGGCATCGCCATGGTCTTTACCGGGATGCGCCACTTCCGGCACTAGAGCAGCTTCCCGCCTCCACACCCCGGCTGGAGACCAGGAGCCGGAAACCGGGGGCTTTCGCCCGTGCCCGAGGGCCGAAATCACGAATTGCCCCTTCCATTCCGCATCCCTGGCGGGGGTACAATCGTCTATCAGAACGAAGGAGAGATCCGGCGAGCGTGCGTTCCTTCTCGGCCCGAGAGTATTTTCACCGCAGGTCTGTACAAGAGCGCTTTTGTCCGCGTGGTTTTTCCGCCAAGAAAAGCCACAGTTCACGGAAGCTGGCCGGTACACGGTGACGGTGAAAACACTACATCTCCGGCCAGGGTCCCAGGCATCCGGTAGCCCACCACGCATGAATCGCAGCCATCGCATGACTTCCCCATCTTTACCTGTACGGCAGCTCTCCCCCACCGGCGTTCGCTCGTCGTCTTTGCTGGTTCTGGCTACGCTGCTGCTGGTTGCTCCGGGCGCCTTCGCCAAGGACAAGCAAACCGCAGCCACCGCGGCCAAGCCGCCGGCCACCACAGCGCCGGCACAGGAAACCGCGCGCGGCGCCGCCTACTACCATCTTGCGCTGGCTCATACCTATGAAGATATGGCCGCCAACACCGGCCGCCAGGACTATGCCACCCGCGCCGTCGACGAATACAAGATGGCTCTGAGCGCCGATCCGACATCGGGCTTTCTGAACAATGGGCTGGCGGAGCTCTACTTTCGTACCGGGCGGGTTCGCGACGCCATCCTGACCACCCAGGAGATCATCAAGCGCGACCCCAAGAACATCCCGGCTCACAAGCTGCTCGGCCGTATCTACCTGCACTCCCTGGGCGACATGCAGAATGGCGCGTCGCAGCAGGTGCTCGATCTCGCGATCGCGGAATACAAGCTGATCGACGCTCTGGACCCGGCCGACATCCAGAGCCACCTGGTGCTGGGGCAGCTCTACACCGTCAACCACGAATCGCAGAAGGCGCAGCAGGAGTTCGAGGCAGCGCAGAAGATCGACCCCAATTCCGAAGACGTAGCTCTGAATCTTGCCCGGCTGTATGGGGAGAGCGGGGACCTGAAGCGGGCGATCGACACCTTGAAGGCGGTGCCGGAAGACGATCGCACCGCCAAACTCTCCTTCGCGCTCGGCGCCGGCTACGACCAGATCAAGGACACGAAGGACGCCGTGACCGCTTACCAGCAGGCGGTCGACGCGGATCCGGACAATCTGGATGCCAAACGCGCCCTGGCCCAGGCACTGCTGAACAACAATCAGCTTTCCGATGCCGAACATGCCTATCAGGAGATCGCCGCGGCCGACCCGCAGGACGCGCAGGCGCTGGTCCGCATCGCGGAATGCCAGCGCCGCCAGGGACATTACGAGCCGGCGCTGGCCACGCTCAAAAAAGCCCAGGCGCTCTCCAGCGATTCCGACGAGATTTATTTCAACGAGTCGCTGACCTACGACGCGCTAGGCCGCTATGCAGAGGCCACCCAGGTACTTCAGGGTCTGGTGACGCGCTCGGCCAAGCCCGACAATCACTACGGCGACAGCGAGAAGAACAATCGCTCTATCTTCCTGGACCGGCTGGCCAATGTAGAAAAGGAACAGAACCACACCGAGGCAGCGGTCAACGCATACAAGCAGTTGATCCCGCTGGGTGGCGAATACGCGGAGCGCGGTTATCAGGGCGCCGTGGATGCCTACCGTGACGCGAAGCAATACGACAAGGCGACAGTGATTGCCCACGAAGCGGCAAAGGCGATGCCGGGCAACAAGACCATCCAACTCATGCTGGCCGCACAGCTCGCCGACACCGGCCATGTCGACGAAGGTATCGCGCTGGCCAATGCGCAGCTCAAACACAACGACGACGATCGCGATGTATACCTCGACCTGGCACAGATCGATACGCGTCTCCGCCGCTGGAAGGATGCCAGCGCGGATATTGACAAGGCCGCGGCGCTTCCGACCCATGGCGACGATGACTCCCGCTATATTTTGTTTCTTCGCGGCGCACTGGAAGAGCGGCAAAAACACTACGATGAGGCGGAGGAGCAATTCCGCAAGATCCTCGCGCTCGATCCCAACAACAGCATGACTTTGAACTACCTCGGCTACATGCTGGCCGATCGCGGGGTGAAGCTGGACGATGCGCTCGCCATGCTGCAAAAGGCGGTGCAGCTTGAACCGCAGAACTACGCCTATCTGGACTCGCTCGGCTGGGTCTACTTCAAGCTGGGTCAGTACCCGCTGGCCGAAGAGAATCTGCGCAAGGCCAGCGAGCGCGAGTCCACGGATCCGACGGTTCACGATCATCTCGGTGAACTCTACGAGAAGACCGGACGCCTGCGCCTCGCGGTCGGACAATGGGACCAGTCGCTCGCGCAATACGCACGCACCATATCGGCCGACGTCGACGAAAGCGACGTAAGCAAGGTGCAGAGAAAGCTCGAAAGCGCCAAGGTGAAGCTGGCCCGCGAATCTGCGCCTACCGCAGACGACAAGCGCTAGCCGGGTTCCCAATTCGTCTGTGACTACTTCGCCGGCAGGCCCTCGGTAACGATGAAGCGGTAATCTCCGCCCTGGAAGCGGTGCTGACTCGCCGCCTGATACGCCTCACTGCCGTACCACGCCTTGGCCTCTTCATACGAAGGGAATTCCAGGATGACGATCTCTTCGGCCGTGGGACCTTCCAGCGTCTCATGACGGCAATGAATGGCGCGAACGATCGCAGGATGCTGCTCGAATGCTGCCGGCGCCAGCTTCTTGTAATTCTCCAGGTGCGCCGCGTTCCGGGTTTTTTCGCGAGTGATGACAACATATGCTGGCATGTTTTCGAGCTTAACCGAATCCTTCCGATGACTCCAACTCGCAGCGCTGCCGCCCGACGCGGCACGACATCTCGCGCCGCAATACACTGTCGTCGGCGCCATTTTCGGTCCAACGAGGCGGAGCATGATCGCGCGTGACTGAGTCTCTTACTCCAAACCGTTTCACGTCACGACCCGCCGCGTATGCTGTCGGCGACGATGCTGCCGACCCGCTCACCTTCCGCCGGCATAGCGAGCCCTCGCACGCCTATCGCTCGCCCTTTCAGCGTGACCGCGCCCGCATCATTCACTCGCGGGCCTTCCGCCGGCTCGCCGGCAAAACCCAGGTCTTTACCCACGGCTATTCGGATCACTACCGCAGCCGCCTCACCCACACCATTGAAGTGACGCAGCTGGCGCGGACCATCGCCGCGGCGCTCGGGCTGAACGGCGACCTTACCGAGTCGCTCGCGCTGGTGCATGACATCGGCCACCCGCCCTTCGGCCACGCCGGGGAGCGCGCGCTTGACGAGGCCATGCGGGTGCATGGCCTGCGCTTCGATCACAATCTTCACGCGCTCCGCATCGTCACCGTCTTCGAGCAGCGCTACGCCGCCTTCCCCGGCCTCAATCTCACCCTCGGCGTGCGCGAGGGGATCATCAAGCATTCGCGCGACTACGACCCTGTCGAACACCCGGAACTCAAAGAATATTTCCTCGATCGGCAGCCGCCGCTCGAAGCGCAGCTCCTCGATCTGGCCGACGAGATTGCCTACCTCACGGCAGATTTCGATGACGGCTTCTCGTCCGGAATCCTCGATCTGGCAGACGTGCGCGCCCATGTCGCCCTCTTCGAGCGCTATTACGCGCCCATGGAGGCGCAGTATCCGGCCGCGGCTCCGGAGCGGCTGATCGATGAATCGCTGAAGCGGATGCTGAACGCATTCACCAGCGACCTGATCACGCAGACCGGCGAGGCAATCGCGCAGACCGGCATCGAGAATCTGGCGCAGGTGCGAGACGCCGGGCGGCGTCTTGTCACCCTCTCCTCGGAGATGGAAGCATTGCGTTGCGAGGCGAAACAGTATCTTTACACGCATCTCTACGAGAGCGACGCCGTCACGCCGGAGCACGAGCGCGCTCACCACATCATCACGTCTCTGTACGAATGCTGGGTGCGCGATCCGTCGCTGCTGCCCGCCAACAGCGCATCGGCGGTCGCCGTGGACGGCGCTCCGCGCACGGTGGCGGATTACATCGCCGGCATGACCGATCCATTTCTGCTTGCGCAGTATGAAAAGTACCGCGCTCTCCGCGATGGATGATGCCGGCCGTGTCGAGAGAGGCGCTTACTGCACCTGTCCCTGCGGACGCAGACGGCTCATTTCCATGGCGCAGGCGACGGCGTTGATCGCCGACAGTTTCAGATTGTCCGCTGCCACCCACAGCCAGAAGCGGTTCGCCGCTGTCGTCTCGTCTTCAGCAGAACGCACGCGCACCAGTACCTGCTCCTGACCCGCGGCGGCGAGATTCGAGGGCGCGTCCTCGTCGCTGCTTGCGACTTCGATGTGCTCGTTCGCCGCCAGCAGTTGGCGCAACTGCTCGGCGGTCATGGCCCGCTCCAGATCGAGGCCGATGGAGATCGTGTGCCCATGGAAGACCGGCGCATGCACCATCTGAATGGCGGCGGCGGGCAGCCGGCCGGCGGCCAGCAGCGCATAGTGCCGCCGGATGCGCGCTTCGGTGGCCTGCAAGTCGATCTTGCCCTCAGAGCCAGCCGCGGGTGTGGCGTTGAAGGCGATCTGGATGTCATAGAGCGCCTTGGGCAGACTCTGAAAGGAGAGCAGGCTCACCGTCTGCTGATGCAGTTCATCCATCGCGCCACGGCCATACTCTGACGCAGGCTCCAACACTGTAGCGAAGGCCGCGCGCACCGCGGACGCCTGGCCCACCTGACCCAGCAGAAGCGCCAGCATCAAGGCCGCGGGATGCGCCGGCACCGCAGCCGGTGTCTGCAGGTTCAGAGCCTTGACCGACTGCTGTACCCACGGCGCCAGCACCACGGCATCCTTCTCCGTGTCCAATGCACCGGAGAGATCGATGATCGCAGACCCGGCCCGCGCGGCCGTCTCCCAGTGTTTGCGGGTCAGCTCGGCGCTGCCGGTGAAAAAGGTGAAGTCGGTGTGGGCAAACGAGGCGACGGTAATCTGCTGGATGAACGTGACCTCGTCGCCAACCGCCTCCAATTGGCCAATTGCCTCCTGATCGTCCATCAGGACAAAATCGGCTGCGGCAAATGGCGACTCGCCAAGAGCGTCATTCAACTCCTTGCCGCGCAGGGACGCGGCTCCGACGATAGCAATGCGGTAGTTTGCTGGCATGATCAGTGGCTGTGCTCTTCCGGCGGGTGGAGTGGCATATTTTCAAGCGGTACGCTGTTGCGTTGGAGGCCTTTGCGCCGCCGCTGCGCGGAATAGGCTGCGCGCGCGCCCAGGCCGGAGAACATGTAGGCGAAGCAGCAAAGGAACAGAAGCACCTCAGAAAAGTGGACCAGCACGTAGATGAGCACGCCCAGCAACACCATGAGCTGGAAGGGATGGCGTCCGGAGAGGTTAATCTCCTTACCGCTCCAGAAACGCCAGGTGCTCACCATGAGGAAGCCGGCGAGGCCCACGACGCCAATCCACAAAGCCGCCAGCCACCAATAGGGCACGGGCGTGCCGTTGACCAGGTGCACGACGGAGACGATCACGCCAGCCGCGGCAGGAATGGGCATGCCGACGAAGTATTTGCGGTCCGGCCGGCCGGGATTCTTGGGCTGCGGATCGTGACTGATGTTGAAGCGCGCGAGGCGGCTGGCCCCGCAGAGCAAAAATACAAAGCAGACGAATGCCCCGAATTCGACCAGCAAGCGGCGTATCGAAGGGTCGGTGGTCATCGGCAAGGTGCGGAAGCCCCAGGCGAAGGCCAGTATGCTGGGCGCGACACCGAAGGTGATGACGTCGGCCAGCGAGTCCAGCTCCTTGCCGAAATCGCTGGTGGTGTTCGTCATGCGGGCGATACGTCCGTCAATCGCGTCAAAGGGAATGGCAAACAGGATCGCGAGCGCGGCATAGTCGAAGTGCCTCGGCTCCAATCGCGATCCCTGCAGGCTCTGCATGATGGCGTAGTAGCCGGCGGCGATATTCCCCGCGGTAAACAGCGAGGGCAGCAAGAACATGCCCCGCCGCTTCGGCCGCTTGCGCTCCATCACGGGCGTGTCTCCATGACTTCCTTGCGCGGCTTTGCCTCGTAAGAAGGTACTTCGACATCCGCCAGAATGCTCTCGCCGCCTTTTACGCGCTGCCCGCGCTCCACGCGGATATGCGCGTCCCCGGGCAGCACCAGGTCGCAGCGCGAGCCAAACTTGATCAGACCCACACGTTCGCCCCGCTGCAAGGTATCGCCCTCTTTGGGCAGAAAGACGATACGACGGGCCAGCAGGCCGGCGATCAGCTTGAAGGTGACCATGTATCCCTCACCCTCCATCGTCACCACGCTCTGCTCGTTGCGCTCGGCGGATGCCGGATCCATTGCGTTCAGGTACTCGCCTTCTTTGTAGTGGATGCGGCGAACGGTTCCAGCGATGGGTGAACGGTTGACGTGCACGTCGAAGACGCTGAGAAAGATGCTGAGGCGAATCCTGTCGCCATCCGGGGTGCGGATGGGCGCGACCTCGGTGATCTTTCCATCCGCGGGCGAAACCACCAGGCCGGGCCCGGCCGGAATGGCGCGCTCAGGGTCGCGGAAAAACCAGAGAAAGAACGCCGCGAGCAGCACCGGAACCAGCACCAGCAGCCAACTGGCAAACCAGTCGGCGGTAAAAAAGCGCACTACGGCAGCGACTAACAGCAGACTGATCGCATACCAATATCCATCACGAACCATGCGGTTCCTCAAGGCGCATTATACGGGCGGGTCCCGGCGCCCCTAGAGCATTTTCCCTGATGCTGTGAGGGTAGCGGAGAGTATCTCGGCGTGGCTTTTCCTTAACGAAAAGCCACAAGAGCTTCGGTTGGCCGCTCTACACCTACAGGGAAAATGCTCTAGTCGATTCGACAGTGCATCAGCACCGCGTCTTCGGGGGGATCCGCATAGTATCCGGCCCGATTCCCCGCGACGATGAAGCCGCATCGCTGGTACAGCCGCAAGGCGCGGGCATTGGAAGCCCGCACCTCCAGCCGGATCTCTTCCGCTCCCAGTTCGCGCGCCCAGGCAGATACGGTGCTCATCAGCGCGCGGCCAATTCCCTGCCTCCGGGTCTGCGACGAAACAAAGATGAATTCGAGTTCGCATTCGGCCGGCGCACCAGGGATCGAGAGCGCACTGGCCACGACGAAGCCTAACCCGGCTGGCTGGCTCTCTTCCTCGGCGACCCATCCCCTGCGGACCCTGCGTTCTTCACCCGAGGGTGCTTTGACGATGGCGTTGAGATCGTCCTCGCTCCAGGCGGCCGCCTCCGGAGCATCCCGCATCCAGCTCCGCATGAAGGGCAGATCCGCTTCGACGAGCCGCCGAATCCGCATCATGGCGCGGTCGCGGGCACGGGTCGCGCGAAGAGTTCCGCATCCGAGCGGCGAAGGTAATTCGCATCCAGAGCGGCGAGATCGTCGGAGTCGCCGGAGCGCAGACGTGGCAGCGCTGCCCGTGCGGCGGCGTGTGCGTCCAACGGGCCAACCGGCACCGGCTTCCACGCTGCAAGCCGCGCTTCGATTTTGGCTTCAGCAACGAGGAGCGGCGCGCCCGCTTCGGCCGCAGCCGCAACCTCCTCGAAGGATGCGAGCCACTCCCGTTCCGCGCGACGGGCGTAGAACTCGTTGCGTCCCGCGTCGAGCAATGCCAGAAAATCTCCCTGTATCTCCGCGAGAGTGGCCAGGACAGCGAGACGGGAGATGGCGACGATGGGCGTGCCGGCCGCGTGCGCGAGGCCCTTGACCGTGCTCAGGCCGACGCGTATTCCGGTAAAGCTTCCCGGACCGTTCACGACAAGCAGGGTGCGGAGCGCCCGGAGGTCGAGCGACGCCTGCCGCAGCATCGCATCGATGGCGGGCATCAGTTCCGCGGAGGCTGCCCGTCCGCCCAACTCCGTCTGGCTCACACACGTCACCGTGGTTGCATCGTTTTCAAGATCGAGCAGCGCAACGGTTCCGATCTCTCCACAGGTGTCGAAGGCCAGGACCGGATGCTCGAACATTACGCCGGGTCCTGACAGATTTCGAGCAGCACGCCGCCCGTGCTCCTGGGATGCACGAAGAAGTAGAGATGGCCTCCAGCTCCGGTCTGGATTGCGGGCGAGACGATGCTTGCCCCGCGGGCCTGCAGCTCCGCCCACGCCGCCTCGATATTGTCGACATGCAGCGCGACGTGATGCAGCCCCGGGCCACGCTTGCTTAGGAAGCGGCCCACGGTCGTCTCGGGAGCGAGCGGCTCCAGCAGCTCGACGCGGCTCTCCCCCAGCGGGATCATGGCCGTGCGCACGCCCTCGTGCTCCACCGTCTCTTCCTGCGTCACCCGCAGGCCCAGCGCCTCGTACAAACCCCGCGCCTGGGCGATGCTCTCGACCGCGATGCCAAGGTGATCGATACGCGCACCGGTCGCGGATGCTTCTGGCTGCTTGCTCATGCGCGGTCACCTCCATGACTTCCATCGAGGACGGCTTTCACCATCTGCGCCGTGGTCGCGAACGGATCCTCCTGCCGCGCGGCGATGCGGCGAGCGTGCGCAGCAAGTTCTTCCGGCTTCAGTCCGTGCGCGCGCAGGCCGCGCAGCAACTCGGTGCGCACCATCTCCGTCAAGCGCTGCCGCCACTGCTCCTCGCGTCGCGCCTGCAGATGGCCGTCGCTCGAGAGCCACTGGGTGAAGTCCCCGATGGCAGCCAGCAGACCATCCATGCCCTGCCCGGTGGATGCCACGGTGCGCACCACCGGCGCGACCCAGCTGCCATGCGACGACGCGTACGACTGCATCGATTTCAATTCCTTCTCCACGCGGTCCGCGCCTTCGCGATCGCACTTGTTCACGACGAAGATATCGGCGATCTCCAGGATGCCCGCTTTGATGCTCTGCACATCGTCGCCCATGCCGGGCACCAGCACGACCACGGTGATATCCGCCAGGCGCACGATATCGATCTCGTCCTGGCCCACCCCCACCGTCTCGATCAGGATACGGTCGCGGCCGCTGGCTTCGATCAGCATGGCCGCATCGACCGCGGCCTGCGCCAGCCCGCCCATCGCGCCGCGCGTGGCCATGCTGCGGGTGTAGACGCCCGCATCCGCGTGATGCCGCTCCATGCGGATGCGATCTCCGAGAATGGCGCCCCCGCTGAATGGACTGGTAGGGTCCACCGCGAGAATGCCGACTCTTTGCTGCTGTTCGCGGAAGGCACGCGCAAGCTGATCCACGAGCGTGCTCTTGCCGGCGCCCGGCGCGCCGGTAATACCGATACGCAGCGCCTCGCCGGTATGCGCGAAGCATGCGGAGAGGAGCGCCTGCGCCGCAGGCACATCGTCTTCCACCAGAGAGATGGCGCGAGCCAGCGCGCGCAGATCGCCGGCGAGCAGTCGCTCGGCCAGCTTCGCGGTCATCGCCGGCACGGCGCTGTTATCGGCTTGGAGTGTGGTCTGCAAGCAGCGAGTGTATACCGTTCGTTGGTGACAACGGCTGCGGGGTCAGGGACGCTTGAGCAACTCACGCGCGATCACCAGGCGCTGGATCTCACTGGTTCCTTCGCCGATGGTGCAGAGCTTTACGTCGCGATAGAACTTCTCCACCGGATAGTCCTTGATAAATCCGTAGCCGCCGTGCAGCTGTACCGCCTCATCGCAGATGCGCACCGCCACTTCGCTGGCAAAGAGCTTGGCCATGGCGGACTCGCTAGTGGTTTTGTCGCCAGCGTCTTTCATGGCCGCCGCCCGCAGCGTCAGCAGGCGTGCCGCATCCAGTTGCGTCGCCATATCGGCCAGCTTCCACTGGATGCCCTGGAACTCCGCGATGGCCTGGCCGAACTGCCGGCGCTGTTTCACATACTTCCGCGCGGCATCGTAGGCGCCGCGTGCGATGCCCAGAGACAAGGCGGCGATCGAGATGCGTCCGCCATCGAGGATGCGCAGCGAGTCCACAAATCCCTCGCCCTCCTTGCCCAGCAGGTTCTCCGCCGGCACCTCGCAATCTTCGAAGATCAGTTCGGAGGTATCGCTGGCTCGCAATCCCAGCTTGTTCTCTTTCTTCCCCGGGCGGAAGCCGCGCATTCCCTTCTCCACAACAAACGCCGACAGGCCGTGGGTGCCCTGGCTCTTGTCCGTCACCGCAATCACCACGGCAACATCGGCATGGCTGCCGTTGGTGATGAATGTCTTCGAGCCGTTCAGCACCCAGCGGTCGCCTTTGCGCACCGCGGTGGTGCGCGCGCCTGCGGCGTCGGAGCCGGAGCCGGGCTCGGTCAGTCCCCATGCCGCCAGCCACTCTCCCGTGGCCAGCCTGGGAATGTAGCGGCGGCGCTGCTCCGCATCTCCGGCAAGATAGATGTGGTTCATGCCAAGAGAGTTATGCGCGGCCATGATGATCCCGATCGAGCCATCGACGGCGGATATCTCTTCGATCGCCATCATGTAATCGACATAGCCCAGCTCCGCGCCCCCCAACTCAGTCGGAATCAGCATGCCGAGCAGCCCCATATGCCCCAACTGCTTCACTACGGCAGCAGGAAACTCGCTTGCCTCGTCCCATTCCATGACGTGCGGTGCGATCTCCTTGGCGGCAAAGGCGCGTATCTCGCGGCGCAACTGCTCCTGCTCCTCGGTCGGACGGAAGGAGTGGCTGACTGTCTTGGGGAGGGTGGCTGAACTCATCTATAGATCTCCGGGAAAACCTTTGATCCTA
The DNA here is from genome assembly GCA_035642955.1 of Acidobacteriaceae bacterium. Taxonomy (GTDB): domain Bacteria; phylum Acidobacteriota; class Terriglobia; order Terriglobales; family Acidobacteriaceae; genus KBS-83. Next base: position 2,487 of record DASQRJ010000244.1, on the reverse strand, counting down.
CCACGCCATGCGGGGATCGGGCGCTCGAAACTCCCTCGGCAGAAAACCATCGAGTACGGATGCAGCGGGCTCCTCGGGGCAAAGGCTTCACTTCACAGTAAAGTCTGCAAATACGAAGTCGCCGTGCTGCTCCACCACACCCGGCGCAAGGGATATCGGCTGCGCAAACATCGGCCCGGCATACGCGCAGGTGTGGAACTCGCCATTCTCCGCGCATGGGTCCGTGCCCGGCGGCAACTCCGCCAGCAAGGACGCGTCCAGTTCGCGTCCGGCAAAGGACGCCGGCAGCTTGCGTGGATCGACGCAGGTGATGCGCGCGCGCAATCCGCCGTCGAGCATCTCGCGCACCAGCGCATGCGTCTCGCGGCCCCACAGCGGAAATACCGGCGTGATTCCCGTACCTGCCAGGCGCTCCACGCGATAGCGCCGCACATCCTCGAGGTAGAGATCGCCGAAGGCCATGGCCTCGATACCGTCACGCACGGCGGCCGCGCAGACATCGCGCATGGCTGCTTCATATTGCTCATTCGAGCAGGGCCAGGGTAGCGGCACCTCCGTCAGCGGCAATCCCGCCGCGGCGGCCTGTGCGCGCAACACCGACGCGCGTGTGCCGTGCATCGCGACGCGGTCAAACGCGGCATTGATCGTTGTCAGCAGCCCGACGACTTCGTACGCACTCTGCTGCCGCAGCGTGTGCAGTGTCCACGCACTGTCTTTGCCGCTGCTCCAGGAAAGCAGTGTCCGGATTCCCATGAACGCGCCTAAGCCAGCGCCTGCTCGAGATCCGCCAGCAGGTCCTCGACATCCTCAATCCCGACCGAGATGCGCACCATACCGTCGGTGATGCCGATCTGGCGGCGGCCCTCTTCGCCCAGCGCGGCATGCGTCATGGTCGCGGGATGCGAGATCAGCGTCTCCACCCCGCCCAGACTTTCGCCCAGCGTGCATACGCGCACGCGCTTCAGCACATCGTTTGCGCGAGCAAGCGATCCCGTCTCGAAGGTGATGAGCGCGCCGAAGCCGGACATCTGCCGCTTCGCGAGTTCGTGCTGCGGGTGCGTGGGCAGCCCCGGGTAGAAGACCTTTTCGACGCGCGGGTGCTGCGCCAGCCACGCCGCGATCTGGCGTCCGCTGGCATCGTGCTGGCGCATCCTCACCGCCAGCGTCTTCACCCCGCGCAGGATCAGGTAGGACTCAAACGGAGAGAGAATGCCGCCGGTGCACTTCTGCACAAAGGCGAAGCGCTCGGCATGGTCGGGCCGGGTGCCGACGAGCACGCCGCCCAGACCATCCGAGTGGCCGTTCAGAAACTTCGTCGTCGAATGCATCACCAGGTCGGCGCCCAGTTCGATGGGCCGCTGAAAGTACGGCGACATGAAGGTGTTGTCGACGCACAGATCGACCGGCTCACCCGCACGCTTTGCCTGTTCGCGGCAGACCGCACTCACGGCGCGGATGTCGGTCAGCTGCATCAGCGGATTGGTCGGCGTCTCGATGTGCACCAGACGTGTACGCGGAGTGAAAGCACGCTGCACATTCTCCGGATCGCTGGTGTCTACATACGTAAAGTTGATGCCATAGTTCGCCACGACCTGGTTGAACAGCCGCGGCGTGCCGCCATAGACATTCGAGCCGCAGATCACGTGGTCGCCGGTCTTCAGCATGGCGACCAGCGCGGAGATGGCCGCCATGCCGCTGGCGAAGACGTGCGCGGAGCTGCCGCCTTCGAGCGCCGCCAGATTCTCTTCGAGCGCCGTGCGCGTCGGGTTGGAGACGCGCGAATACTCATACCCTTTGTTCTTGCCGATCTCCTGCTGCGCATACGTGGACGTGAGGTAGATGGGCACATTCACCGCGCCGGTGACGGCCTCCGGCTCCTGCCCGGCGTGAATGGCGCGCGTGGCAAAGCCATGTTGCGGATCGCTCATGAAATCTCCTGAGTGAGATGGAACCTTACAGTGTCCGCGATAGCAGCGGCGACATTCAAGTCGATGGCGGAGAGCGGCGGCGGCGTTGCAAAATTCTCAGGGGACCAAGCCGAGCAAGCCAGCGCTTCTTTTATTTCCCGCCTTCAAAAATATTCTTTGACAGATAGCGCTCCGCCGAATCGGGAATCACCGTGGCGATACGCTTGCCGGGGCCCAGCTTGCGTGCCACCTCAAGCGCAGCCCACACCGTGGCGCCGGAGCTCGAACCGCCCAGCAATCCCTCTTCGACCGCCAACCGCTTCACCATGGCGAAGGCATCGTCATCGGTGACCATGATGACGTCATCGGCCAACTCCGGATGAAAGGTCTTGGGGATGAAATGAACCCCGATGCCTTCGACTCGATGCGGTCCCGGCGGGCCACCCTGCAGGATCGATCCTTCTGTCTCGACCGCGATTGCCGCCAGCCGGGGATTGCGCTTCTTGAGGCCGCGCGCCACTCCGGAGAAGGTGCCCCCGGAGCCGACGCCGGCCACCAGCGCGTCGACGCGGCCCTCCAT
>DASQRJ010000243.1:0-5527 GCA_035642955.1 Acidobacteriaceae bacterium | reverse complement strand
CATGAATGGCCTTGCTGTGCAGATAGCGTTCACACTGCCGCTGACTCTTCCTCTCGTCCTTATGGTGACTGTGAGCCGCCACAGCTGGTTCTATCCTGCCTTCATGATTGCATTGGGGGCTCATTATTTGCCCTTTGTCTTCCTCTACGGGATGTGGCAGTTCGGATTGTTATCCGGGCTGCTGGTCGCGTCGGGGACAGTGCTCGGTCTGTATTTCCCGGCAGCGTCAATCTTCGGCGCATGGCTCACGCCCGCGCTGCTCCTTGTATTTGCCTTTGTCGGTCGACAGGCAGCCCTGAAGGATTTGCCGCATGCGCAAAGGGCATAGTTCAGCGCACGCCCGAGGCCAGCAGCGCCGAGGATCGAGAGGCAGGGTCGAGTCCGCTACGCGGCGCCATGTACGACTTGTAGACCGAGATGTGGAAGCAGGACTGCTGGAACTCCTCTTCGACGTCGATCTTTCCCGCCGTCTGCAGCGGCGCCAGATAGGCGCGCATCCAGGCAACTTCGGAGGGCGTGAGCCCCTTCTTCGCGATGTCCACCGCTTCGCCGGTCAGGTGCGGCGAGGCGACATCGCCCTCCGCCGGCGCGGCGTTTCCGTTGATGTGCAGCAGATGGCGCTGGTATTCGATGGTGCGCACTGCTGAGTTAATCTGCAGCGGCTTGTGGAATCGCTGGTAGTGGACGCGAGCCAGATCCGCCAGGAAACGGCCGGTCCAGGTGCGGCAATAGCGGCGATTCGCCGGCAGACGGCTGTCCGCGTGCATGGAGGCAAGCTCCGGCAGCGCGACCAGCTTGCCCTGGCGACGCAGCGTGACGAGATCGTCGTCATCCTTCACCCGCAGCAGGCCGTCCTGCTCTGCGCGCTCGTTCTGGCGCACCAGCGACTCGTGACTCCCGCGCAGCGGCGGCAGATTCATGGCGGCAAGCGGCTGCTCCGGCAAGTTCAGCGATGCGGATTCGGCATTCGTGTCTTCACCGCGGGCGACGCGCTCCGTCTCATGGCGGGCTGCGGCACGCACTGCTTCCGTACCGTGTCTGCGCGCACGTCTCAGCGCCTGCGCGGTGTGTGGCCGCACGTGATGCTCATGCGTACGACTGCTATGAATACGCACCAGCCGCGCACCGGCACTGCGCGTTCCGCGCGCCGAGGCGTGAACTGCCTGGGACGCTCGATGGCGGATGGCGGCGATCTTTGGCTGCGCGTGTGACGAGGCGTGGTCCGGCCGATGCCGCGCCGCCAGCGCCGCACACGGCAGCATGGAAAATCCAAGGCAGAAGAGCGCAACGATAGTTGCGAAACGACGATGACAAGAGTGAAGACAAGGGTGAAGACAGCGCATGCCCGAGAGCAGGTACGCGAAGAATGCCAGAGATCTTCATCCTAGCGCCGCACGCCGCTCTGGCGAAGTGCCCAGTCGTGTACGTGCGGCTTAAAAAAAGGCGCTCTATGCTATGGATTCCCGATGATCGGGATATTTGTAGTCGCGACGGCTACGAACCAAATGCCGCCGCGCCGGCCTCGGCGACCGCATGGTCCTGTTCGCCCGATCCGCCGCTGACTCCGATCGCGCCAACCACCTTGCCACCCTTCTTCAGCGGAATGCCGCCGGCGAAGATCATCACCTTACCGCCATTCGACGCGTGGATGCCGAAGAACTGATTGCCGGACTGCGAATTCTCGCCCAGGTCCTTGGTCGAGATATCAAATGCCCGGGAGGTCCAGGCCTTGTTGATCGATATGTTCACCGAGCCCATCCAGGCGCCGTCCATCCGCACGTGGGCCACCAGGTTGCCGCCCTCGTCAGCCACCGCGATATTCATGGGTTGGCCAATCTCCTTCGCCTTCTTCTCCGCTGCTGCGATCACGCGGCGCGCCGCGTCCAGTGTCACTTCACTTGCCATAGTTTTCTGTCTCTCCGTGTTCTTGCTTTCCGAATTTGTGGGATTGGCACAATCTTACGCGGCTTTCGACTCGCGGGCTCAGCGGCCTCGCTTCAGTCGCGCGTCAGGTAGACGGCGCAATCCTCCCGGCTTGAACCGACGCGGTCGGCCAGCCGGTCGCTGGCATCCATCTCCACCGTTGCGCACCACACTTGCTGCAGATACGGTGTGCGATCCAGAGCATCACGCAGCTCGTGGTTGATATAGATGACGGCCGCAGCTCTCGGGTCCTCGGCGAGGGAGCGGCCAAGATTGCGCAGCACCTGATTCAGCACCGGCCGGCAAAACGGGTGATAGAGATACACCACCAGCGGCCCGCTGGGAAAGCGGTAGCGCGCCGCATCCTCCAGCAAAACGCTCATCGGCGCCGCGTCAGGCTGTGCCTCTCTGTGCCGCGCGGCAGTGTAGCGCGCGACGTTCTCCACCGCGACGCGATGCAGCGGCGGCGCAATTTCCACGCCGATGACCTGAGCGAACGGGTACTGCGAGGCGAGCAGCACGGCGCGGCCCTTGCCGCAGCCCAGGTCGATAAAGGTGGCGGTCCTCTGGTGAGACTCCGGCACCTGCGCCATGACCCGGTGAAAGACCGACGGCCCGATGCCGTAATACGCGGTGTTCCAGGCGTCACTCCGGCTGCCGGTTTTGAGATCGAGACCCCAAACCAGTCCGCTGGTGTCCACCCCATAGCGGCGATCGAACTCATGCTCGGCGGTGGGCAGCCAGTCGCTGGCATCCGCCGTTACCGGAGGCGAGCGGCGCAGCTTCTTCCGCAGACGGTCGCGCGCGTCCCGCGCCGCCGCCGCCCAGCCATGATTTGCCACCATCTGCCGCACGTCGCGTGCGGTACGCCTTACATACATAGCAGCTTCCATATTGCACGGAGCGCGCACAAAGGGAAGAGGCGACCGTGGGGGTTGACTTCCTCAGCTTCAAAGGCTGAAAGGGTAACCAGGTAATCGCTACGTTAAGCAAAGAATTAACAGTGCACAATAATGTGCTTCGTTTGTGGTACTTAGACAACAAGTTAAACGGGTGAACGGAAAATCTACATTACACAAGTACTATTTCCACGAATTGATCCATCCCGGAAAGTGTAGTCCCCCGTAAGGGGTTGACCGTCCGGTTGGCAGTGGTTTCGCTTTGTGATTTCTACGCCTGCGTGGGATTCTCCATTCACGCGCAGTTGCAGATAGCAGCATTTGCAGTATGGGAGGCACCACGTGAAGACTTTGTTTGTTTCGCTTGCCATCGCCGCGGCGTCGGCAACCTGCCTTGCTCAATGCCAGAGCAATCGGATTTCGTTGAACCAGGAGCTCAAGGACGCCGGCACCACCATGGTCGGCACCGTGGAAGCTGCCCAGCCGGTTCCGGATTCCTCATTCCATCTGGACGGCATTGACTACGTTGTGCACGTGGATCGCGTCCTCAAGGGGCGCATGATCAGCACCGATGTGGTGCACATCTTCAGCGAGAACAGCCCAACCAAGTTTCCGATGCAGAGTGGCAAGCAGTATCTGCTCTTCGTTCATCGCAACTTCAACGATTACGAGGTGGACAACTGCGGCAATTCCGGCCTGCTGCAGGCATCGAACATCGACAGCGTCGCGAAGCTCAAGGAGTACGCGAAGAAGGATTGACGCGGCTCGCTGGCCGCCGTCATTTGCAACCCTGTAGTCCTTGGTTCTTTAGGCTAAAAGCCACAGCACAGATACTGTGACGTGGCGAGACGCCGCTCTGTGCAGCTGTTCCTTGATAGAACGGCTACGTGGAGTGCGGTTGGCTACCCTGCACCATCTGTGCTTTAGGCTAGTCGTCTTGATCGAGCTGACAAAGAGCGCTCTAACCGGGGCGCTCTTGTTGCGTCTGCTTCACACTCACGTCTGCTTTGCACTCAATGAACGCGTTCGTGCCGGTAGCCCGCCGCGGTGAGGGCATTGGCGATCGCTGCGATGTGCGCCGCGCCCCGTGTTTCGAGTGTGATCTCGATGACGGTGTCGCCGAGGTTCACGCCGTAATACGAGCGGTTGTGGCTGGTCTGCACGATGTTCGCTTCGCACTCGGTGAGGATGCGGGTGAGTTGGTGCAGCGATCCTGGCCGGTCGAGCAGGTACACCCGGATGCGCAAAAGACGGCCATCCTTTGCCAGGCCGCGCTCGATGATGCGCGCCAGCAGCGTGACATCGATGTTCCCGCCGCACACCAGCGCCACCGTCTTCTCCGCACGCAGATGCGTCTTGCCCTGGAGCAGCGCGGCCAGCGCCGCCGCGCCCGCACCCTCGGCCAGCGTCTTCTCCTTCTCCAGCAGAACCAGGATGGCGCTTGAGATCTCTTCCTCGTCCACGGTCACGATCTCGTCCACGTAACGCTGCACCAACGGAAACGTTCGTTCGCCCGCGCGCCGTACAGCGATGCCGTCGGCGATCGTGGCCTGCGCAGGCAGCGTTACCGGGGTTCCCGCTTCGACGGCACGCAGCATGGAGGCAAGCCGTTCCGTCTGCACACCGACGATACGCACATCGGGCCGCGCCTCCTTCACCGCACATGCGACACCGCCGATCAGGCCGCCCCCGCCGATGGGCACCACAATAGCTTCGACCTCGGGAAGCTGCTCCAGCACCTCCAGCCCGATCGTTCCCTGGCCGGCGATGACCTCGTCGTCATCGAAAGGATGGATGAAGGTGAGCTGTTTTTCCTGCTGCAGGCGTGTCGCCTCGTCGCAGGCTTCGTCGTAGTTCGCGCCATACAGGATGACTTCGGCGCCAAAGCCGCGCGTCGCTGAAACCTTTACCAGCGGAGTGGGTTGGGGCATGACAATGCGGGCGCGAATGCCGAGCCGAGCCGCGTGAAAAGCCACTCCCTGAGCGTGATTGCCGGCGCTGGCAGCGATCACGCCATGCGCGCGTTCCTCCGGGGTGAGCTGCAGCAGCCGGTTCAGCGCGCCGCGCTCCTTGAAGGCCCCGGTGCGCTGCAGGTTCTCCAGCTTGAGATAGATGGGATGGCCGGCCAGATGGGAGAGATCGTGCGATACCTGGCACGGCGAATAGTAGAGAACATCACGGATGCGCTCGCGAGCGGCCGCGATACGTGCAGGCGTCAGCATGAAGCATTCATTATAAGTTGGGTTGCTTGGGCTATATCTTTTGACCGGGATGAACGGAGCAACTGGCTAGCGCCTCCTCGTCCTCGCGCGTTTGGGTTCCGGGGGCTGGGTGCAGCGGCCGCGCGGCTGGGTATTCATCCAGGGCCACTGGCGATATTGATCATGAGGCGAAGTAGGCCCCCTGGGAAGGCTCTTCTTATTTCGGCGGTCATCCCGGGGCTTGGGTCAATGGAGATCAAATTGCTTTCTTGACCCTGCGTGCCGCCGAATTTGCCCCAAGAGACGAGGATTCTGTCTACAAATGGCTGCTGGGCGTCAACAGGAGTTGACGCCCAGTGATGAATCTGGTTCATAGCCCGGCTCTCCTTCTGCTACTCCTGACCTTTGCTTCTGTTTTATGGATGTTGAAGGATGAGAGCGATAAGACGCGAGTCCTGCTCTTCTTTGGCCTTCTCATCAACGTCATCTACGGATCCCTGCAGC
>DASQRJ010000242.1:0-3846 GCA_035642955.1 Acidobacteriaceae bacterium | reverse complement strand
GAGATCGCCGAGGCGCGTGTGCGCGATCTTCGCGCCGCCGTGCGCGAGGCAGGCCTGCTCACTCTGCCGGAGGGCAGTGTCCATGTGACTGCATGCATCGGCAACAGTCGTTTCCCTGCGGACGGCGATACGGTAGACACGCTGGTGGCTGCCGCCGATCGCTCTCTGGCCAGAGCCAAGTGCGAGCGCCAGGAAAACGTGACCAAGCCAATCCCCTCCGCGCTCGTCCTCACGCGCAGCTAGATTAGCCCGACTCAACCGGTGTTACGGAGACCCGCGGAGATTCCATTGATGGTCGCGCCCAGCGCGCGGTTGAGCGCATCGGAGTCATCGCCGCTGCGCTTGCGGCGCAGCAGTTCGACCTGGATCAGACTCATGGGATCGACGTAGGGATTGCGCAGACGAATCGAGCGGGCCAGCACCGGATTCGATTCGAGCAGCGTCTTCTGCCCGGTTATCAACCGCACAGCATCTTCCGTGCGCTCGAACTCTTCTCTCAGCTTGCGGTAGACGCGCTCGCGGAGCGCCTTGTCTTCCACCAATTCGCTGTAGAGCTTTGCTATGTCGAAGTCAGATTTGGCCAGCGCCATCTCTACATTGCGGACCAGATCGATGAATAGCGGAAAACGCGCCATCATCGTCTGCAGCAGCGGCAGGTCTCGCTCGGCGAATCGCGTGAGCGCGTAGCCGACGCCGAACCATGCCGGCAGTTGATGGCGGCTCTGCGTCCAGCCAAAGACCCATGGGATAGCGCGCAGGTCCGCGAGACTGCGCTTGCCGCTGCGACGCGAAGGACGGGAGCCGATGCGCACATTTTCGAGCTCCGCAACCGGCGTAGCCTGCTCGAAGTACTCGAGCACATCTGGATCTTCGACGACATGCTCGCGATAGAACGCAAAGCTCTCCTCCGAGAGCGTGTTCATGGCTGCTTCCCACGCCGGCTCCAGGCGTCCGCTGAGGCGCCCGTCGCCTATCCGGTCGTTCGGGCGCGCCAGTGCGTCAAGCGATGCCGCCAGCATCAGCTCCAAGTTGCGCTCCGCCAGCACCACGTCGCCGTATTTGAAACTCAAGACCTCGCCCTGCTCGGTGATGCGCAACTGTCCTTCAAAGCTGTCGAAGGGCTGCGCATAGATGGCGCGGTGCGTCGGGCCGCCGCCGCGTCCGACGGTGCCGCCGCGTCCGTGAAACAGCCGCAGACGCACCTTGCACTCCGCCGCCACCTGATGCAGCGCCCGGTGCGCACGATAGATCTCCCACGTGCTGGTCAGCATGCCACCATCTTTGTTCGAGTCGGAGTAGCCGAGCATCAGCTCCTGGGTGTTGTTCCAGGACGCGAGCAGCTTTCGATACTCGGCCGAGCTCCATAGGGCGCGGCAGATCTCCGGCGCGCGTTGCAGGTCTTCGATCGACTCAAAGAGCGGCACCGGCATCAGCCCATGCAATCCGTTGCCGCCCTCCACCTGCACGCCCGCAATGCGCGCCAGCCCGACGACGCGCAGCACATCCTCGACGGAAGCAGCACCACTGATGACATACTGACGGATCGCCTCGCGATGGGGGCCCTGCTGCAAACGCGCGATAGTCCGCAGCGTATCCAGCACATCTTCGCTCTCTGGCTGGAGTTCTTCGGCAGGCTTGCCTCCTGTCGACGCGCAGCCGGCGGCGGCGCCTACCTCGGTCACTGCCAACTCATGACGGCGCGCATGCTGACGCACATCCAGCGTATGCAGATGCAGCCCGAAGGTGCGCAATTGCAGTAACAGCGGATCGACCAGTTCCGCCGCAATACGCTCGCCGCGATTCTCCGCCAGGCTCGTGCGCAGCAACAGCAGATCGTCGCGAAACTCTGTCGCGTCGGCGTAAGGCTTCAGCGTCCCGCGGCTTCCGGCGTCTCCATCCAGACGCTGCTGAACGCACATGAGAAACCGGCGATAGTGTTCGACCCCATAACGCTCCGTGGTCTGAGTGGATTCCTGGAAGGTCTGCGCCAGATAGCCTTCGAGCCGTTTTCGTAAGGCCGCGCTGGTATCCACCTGATGCACCGAGCTGGTGAGAAGGTCGAAGAGCGATTGCACCTCCGCCCGGTAGAAGGCCAGGATGTGTTCCCGCGCATCCGCAATCGCCGCTATTGTCACCTCTTGTGTGACGAATGGGTTGCCGTCGCGATCGCCGCCGATCCACGATCCGAAGGTCAGCATCAGCGGCATCTCCGCCGGCGTGAGACGCCGTCCATACTCCGCGGCAAATGCCGAAGCGAGTTCCGCGTAGAGCGCGGGCACGGTGGTGAAGATCGAGGCATGATAGTAATCCAGCCCCATCTTCACCTCATCGCTCACCAGCGGCCGCCGCGCCCGTACTTCATCGGTCTGCCACAGCGCGGTGATCTCGGCTGTGACCGCGGACTGCAGCCGCTCCAACTCCCCATCCGGCAGCGGAATCCGGTCCAACTCTTCCAGCAGGGCGCTCAACCGCCGCCGCTTGTAGAGCACGGAGCGCCGCGCTACCTCCGTCGGATGTGCGGTGAAGACCGGGGTGATGTGTACGCGCTCCATAAAAGCAAATGCCGCGTCGGCATCGATGCCCGCCCGTCGCATGGCGCGCAGCGTACCGCGAAACGAGCCGCGCTGCACCGCATCCTGCGTGCCGCTGGCGCCATCCGGCGCATCACCTTCCGTTCTCATCTGCATGGAGGTGCGGCGTCGCTTGCGATGGTTCGTCTCTGCCAGATTGATCAGCTCGAAGTAATAGGCGAAGGCGCGGGTCAGTTGATAAGCGTCCGGCAGATCGAGTTCCGCAACGCGGACCATCTGTTGCTTCAAGAGCCGTGCAGCGCGGGTCGCGTCGCCCTGGGACGCCGCCTCACGGCGCTCGATAGAAAGCTGACGCAGCGACTCTTCCAGGCGAAACAGCCGTTCCCCGGCCTGTTCGCGCAGCACCTCACCCAGCAACATACCGAGGGACCGCACGTCGCGGCGCAGCGGCGCTTCCTTCAGATCGCCGGTATGCGCCTCCAGTTCCTCCAGGCGCGACGGCCAGCTTTCTGGCTTCCATAGCAGGGGGCTCATCGTATTTCCAGTATGCGGCATGCGGCAGAGTACTTTTTGTTCCGCTCGGCCTTCCCCGTTTTGGGCCCTTACCGCCGTTGAATTTTTTCCCGAAGACTCAGGGATGCTAATGACAACAATTCAGCTTATAGTGAACTATGGCGAACTACTGGCACCCTGCGACTGCCACTCCTGCGTCCTCGTGTACCGACGTGTTGACCGAAAGCGCCGACGCGCGCCTAGCGACTTCCCTGCCACGGCCGTCCCTGATTGATCCCCGTTTTCACCATGATTCCTGCGGTGTCGGCTTCGTTGCGCGGGTCTCGAATGAGCCCTCGCACGAGGTCCTGGCCCACGCCTTGACCGCGCTGGGACGCCTCGCACACCGTGGCGCGGTGGCTGCCGATGGTAAGAGCAGCGATGGCGTCGGCATCATGACCCAGATACCGCGCGCCTTTCTGCTGCGGGCTGCCGGCCTCACACTCAAGAACGATCGCGCTCTGGCGGTGGGTGTCTGCTTTTTTCCGGGGGATCACGATCCCGCTCCGGCGCAGAGGAGCTTCGAAGAGGCATTGAAGGAGCACCGCTGCCGGCTGCTGGCGTGGCGCGAAGTGCCCATCCGGCCGGAGCACCTGGGTCAGCAGGCGCTGGCGTCCGCACCGCGCATACTGCAGGCGCTCATCTCCGCACATCCTGCCGACCTGGAGCGCCGGCTCTTTCTGGCGCGCAAACACTTCGAGCGGAAGAAGACTGCCGTCCACATCTGCTCTCTCTCTGACTCGACGATTGTCTACAAGGCGCT
>DASQRJ010000241.1:0-13867 GCA_035642955.1 Acidobacteriaceae bacterium | reverse complement strand
CGCGATCTGCCACTCCACCAGCGCGGCAAGCGCGTCGGTGTCGATCGTCGTGTCAGGACGGAAGGGGGTGACAAGTGCCGTGCCGCAGCCGTGTAGCTCCATACCGTGCCGAGAATACCAGCTAGAGCATTTTTCCTATAGGTGTAGACGGGCCAGCCGGAGTTCTTGTGGCCTTTCCGTAAAGAAAGGCCACTCCGAGAGTCGCTCCGCAGGCTCCACGAATAGGAAAAATGCTCTGCTGGCCGTAGGGGCGAAGGCGCCTGTGGCGCGAGCTCTGGGGGCGCTCCCTTTGGCCGCGCCTATCCGGGTTGCTGCTCTCCGCGGCTTACTGCAATTGCGAGTAGATATCCGTGAAGTCGTAGCAGCCGGTACGGGAGGAGATCCACTCGGCGGCGCGCACAGCTCCCTCGGCGAAACCGCGGCGCGAAAAGGCCTCATGCCGGATGGTGATGAGGTCATTCGCGGAGCGGGCCTGCAACTCGTGGATCCCAGCCACATCGCCTTCGCGCTGCGAGGTGATGGCGGCGTCGAGTTCCGGCGCTGCTTCCCGAACCGTCTGCTGCAGCGAAAGGGCGGTGCCGGAAGGCGCGTCTTTCTTGCTGGCATGGTGAATCTCGGAGATGGAGAGCTCGTAACCGTGCGTGCCGATTGCCAGCTCATGCACCAGGCGCAGCATCACCTGCACGCCCACGGAGAAGTTTGTGCCGTAGAGCATCCCCGCGTTCCGACGCTCGCACAGTGTGCGCATCTCGTTCAATCTGTCGTACCAGCCGGTGGTGCCAACCACGACCTTCGCGCCGCTCGACAGGCAGGCGCGCAGGTTCGGGATGACCGCTTCCGCGGTGGTGAAGTCGATGACGGCGTCCACCTGAGTCAACAGCGGCGGCGTGAGCGCAGAGGCATTGCGGTTTTCTTCCTCACCGATGACGCGCACACCGTGGCCGCGCTCATGGGCAACGTCGGCAACGATGGAACCCGTCTTGCCACGGCCAAGAATCAGAAAGATCATCGCTTGCCTCCTGCTGCCTGCGCTACTGCGCGTGCTTCGAGATCGAAGATGGATGGATCAGGATCGGCGAAGAAGACCGAGTGCAGCGAGCGGACAGCCTCTTCGACGTCATCCTCTTCGATCATGAAGCTCATATTGATCTCGGATGCACCCTGCGAGATCATGCGCAGGTTGATGTGCTGGAGCGCGCCAAAGACCTGCGCGGCAATGCCGTTCTGGCCGCGTATGTTTTCCCCTACCATGCAGATCAGCGCCTTCCGCCCCTCGTACTTTACATCCGCGAACTTGCGCAGGTCTGCGGCAATCTCGGGGAGGCGCTCGTTGGAGTCCACGGTGAGGGAGACGCTGACCTCCGAGGTGGAAACCATGTCGACCGAACACTTGTGGCGATCGAAGACCTCGAAGACAGCCTTCAGATAGCCGTGCGACATCAGCATGCGGTTGGCGACGATGTCGATGATGGTGAGCCGTTTCTTGGCGGCGATGGATTTGAATGGGCTGCGGCAATGCGGCGCGAGCGCGGTGATGCGGGTGCCTTCGTTCTGGGCATCGCGCGAGTTCAGCACCAGCACCGGAATGTTCTTTTCCACCGCGGGCAGAATGGTAGCCGGATGCAGCACCTTCGCGCCAAAATAGGCCAGCTCGGAGGCCTCGTCGAAGCTGATGGTGCGCACCCGCAGCGCGTCCGGGCAGATGCGCGGATCGGTGGTCATGATGCCATTGACGTCGGTCCAGATCTCGATCGACTCCGCGTGCAGACCGCCGCCGACCAGGGCGGCGCTGAAGTCCGATCCTCCGCGGCCCAGCGTCGTGGTAACGCCTTCCGGCGTGGAACCGATGAACCCGCCGAGGACAGGCACTCGACCGGCCTCCACCAGCGGCTGCACATGCTGGCGCAACCGCTCGGCGATCAGGTCATCGCGCGGAATCGCCTTGGTGTGCTGCGCATCGGTGACGATACAGTCGCGCGCGTCGACATGGGCGGCGGCGATGCCCCGCGCGGCGAAGGCAGCAGCGACCAGCGGGCTGGAGAGCCGCTCGCCATAGGAGGCGACGAGGTCGGTGGTGCGGGGCGTCACCTCACCCACCGCGGCAAGGCCGCGCAGCAGCTCGTCGAGCGCGTCGAAATGCTCGTCAAGGAACGCAGTGATCGGCGCGATTGCGTCTGCCGGTATCAACTCGCCAGCCGTCTGGTGATGGCGGGCACGCAAGGCAACGCTGGCGGCCAGCGCAGAGGTCTTGTCGCCGCGTCCGGCTGCGGCTGCGGCGTTCAGCAACTGGTCGGTCACGCGCGCCATAGCGCTCACAATGACCACTGGCTGCAGACCGAGGGCGACCCGTCCCGCGACGATATCGGCGGTGCGGCGGATGGCCGCAGCATCCTCCACCGAGGTGCCGCCGAACTTCATGACGACGAGTTTCATGCGGAGACGGCCGCCGTCGCGGAACGTGTCCCGCTGAGTTTCCCCAGTTGCATCAGCAGCTCGGCGTTCAGCAGGGCCGCGCCGGCCGCGCCGCGGATGGTGTTGTGCGAGAGCACGGTGAACTTCCAGTCCAGCAGCGTGCAGGGGCGCAGACGGCCGACAGTGGCGGCCATGCCGGCGCCGCGCATGCGGTCGAGACGCGGCTGCGGGCGATCTTCTAGTGTGACGAATTCGACCGGTTGCGCGGGCGCGGTAGGAAGCTGGTGCTGCGCGAGCGGCTGGAATTCGCTCCACGCGGCCAGAACCTGCTCGCGCGTCGCGGCTTTGCACAGCTTGATCGAAACGCTCTCGGTGTGCCCGTCTTCCACAGCGACGCGGTTGCAGTGCGCGCTCATGCGCGCCGTGTACGGGCGCACAGATGCGCCGTCGAGCGTGCCCAACAACTTCATCGTCTCGGCCTCCATCTTCTCTTCCTCATTCTTGATGAAGGGGACGACGTTGCCGAGGATGTCCAGCGATGGCACGCCCGGGTAGCCGGCGCCGCTGATGGCCTGCATGGTGCTGACGAAGATGCTCTCGATGCCGAAGCGGTCCGCAAGCGGCTTGAGCGCGAGTACCAGCCCGATGGCGGAGCAGTTTGGATTGGTGACGATGAAGCCGCCGGACTGCTTGCGCCAGGCCTGCGACTCAATCAGCCCCAGATGGGCAGCGTTGACCTCCGGAATGACCAGCGGCACATCGCCCTGCATACGGAAGGCGCTGGAGTTCGAGATGACGGCGCATCCGGCGGCGGCAAACTGCGGTTCGAACTCGCGGGCAATATCGGTGTCGAGCGCGGCGAAAATAATGGACGGCGCCTGATCCGGAGCGGCAGGGACAAGGGGCAGCGAGCGCACGGCAGCCGGAATCGGCGTCTCCAGCTTCCAACGCACCGCGTCTTCGTAGCGGCGGCCGGTTGAGCGATCGCTCGCGGCAAGCCACGCCACTTCAAAGAACGGGTGCCCCTCCAGCAATTGGATGAAGCGCTGACCGACAGTGCCGGTAGCGCCGAGTATGCCAACTCTCAGTCTCTCTGCCATTGGCCTCTTCGCTGTTTTGTCAGGATTTCCCATTTTACGCGAATCGCTCAAAGCAGGAATAGTCGGGGAACTCGGCCGTGGCTCAACTTGATGTTTGACCCGTTGGGGCGGATGATTGGGGTGAAGAGCAGAGGAGGAGCCATGAAACTCCGAATCGCAATCTGGACGGCTGCGGGTGCGCTGGTTGTGGTGTTTTGGAGCTTTTACCTTTCCGCGACACACCTAAGTCGATTTGCGCCCGTATGGACGTTCGTAGATCTGACTATGCCCATTGCCTTGGCTCGCCACTATCACGTCGCCATGAGTGTCAATGTTGTTCTTCTGGTGAATGCCGCTACCTATGCGCTGATGGGTACGGTCGTAGAAAGCATGTGGCGGCACTACAAGCATCGGCATCCGCTGACCAGCTTGGGCAAGCCGCGGCCATTCGCGTCTTGATACCCGTTTTCTGCATCCCCTACTTCGCCTTGAAGCTGAAGTCCGCCATCGCGGTGCCGTGTGTCGTCACGGTCACGCTCGCCTGCTGCTCGCCTAGTTGTTCCTGTACGGCGACCAGCGTGTAGGTGCCTGGAGGCAGGCCCTGGATGGCGAAGTGACCATCCTCGCCGCTCACGGCGAAGAAGGGATTGGAGGCGATGTTGAGGAAGGCTTCCATCCAGGGATGGTTGTTGCAGCGCACCGGCATCATCAGCTCCGGCTTGGCAAACGCATGCCGCGTCGTGCCGCCGTTCGGTGGCTGGGAGATATCGACTTGCTGATTGCCGGCGATGGTGGGCTGCATGTGGACGTTATGCATGGTGGGGTCGGAGTTGCGAAACTCGATCGGCTGACCCACCATCGCGGCCAGCACGTGCGGCACGTAGCGGCAGCCCTTCTGATCGAGTACCGCAGGCGCGCTCGGCGCGGCATAGATTTTGTTTCCGAGGCCATCCTTCACATAGACATACACGTTGGCGAGCTTGCCATCCTGACTGACGATGCCCTCGGTCATATTCTTTCCGTAGGGGCTCATGGAGCACGCCGGATCCTGCGCCATGTCAATCTCGATGCGCTCGGGCGCTTTGCCGACAAGATGGACTGTGCCCTCCACGCTGCCCGCGGTAGCCGGATCGATCTGTGTGTACTGCTGCGAAGGCGCGGCTGCGCTGGGGTTGTTCTCAGCCTTTTTGCAGCCGGCGCTCATGCTCATCAGGATGGCGCCTGAAAGCAGCAGGGCCGTGGCGTGTGTGCTCTTCACTTCAGCTCCTTCGGGTTTTTGAGTTCAAAGCGCGGCGAGAATTGCGTTGGCAAACGCCTGCGTGCCCGCGGTGCCGCCTACATCGCGTGTCAGCGTGGTCTTCTCCGCATACACCTTATCCAGCGCGGCCTGAATCTTGTCCGCGGCGGCGGACTCATCGATGTGGTGCAGCATGAGGATGGCGGATTGCAGCAGCGCGGTGGGGTTGGCTTTGTCCTGGCCGGCGATATCCGGCGCGGAGCCATGCACGGCCTCGAAGATGGCGCAGCTTTCGCCAAGATTCGCGCTGGGCACCAGCCCCAGTCCGCCGACGAAGGCCGCGCACAGGTCGCTCACAATGTCGCCGTAGAGATTTGGCAAAACTAGCATGTCGTATTGGTACGGATTCATCACCAGTTGCATGCAGGTGTTGTCCACGATGTGCTCGCCATAGGTCACCTCCGGATAGTCCTTGGCCACCTCGCGCACGCAACGCAGGAACAGGCCATCGGACATCTTCATGATGTTGGCTTTATGGATGGCGTGGATCTTTTTGCGCCCGTGCTTGCGGGCGTAGTCGAAGGCGAATTTTGCGATGCGCATGGAGGCTTTTTCCGTCACGATCTTCAGCGATTCGACGACACCGGGAACGACTTCGTGCTCCAGGCCGACGTAGAGATCCTCCGTGTTCTCGCGCACAATCACCAGATCCACGCCCGGGTAACGGGTCTGCGTACCGGGCAGGTTGCGGATGGGGCGGAAGTTGGCGTAGAGCTCGAACTGTTTGCGCAGGGTGACGTTGATGGACGCGAAGCCGCCGCCGATCGGCGTGGTGACCGGCCCCTTCAGCGCGACGCGGTTGCGTTCAATGGAGTGGTAAAGCTCGCGTGGAATGTATTCCTTGAAGCGTTCAAAGGCCTCGGCGCCGACGGCGTAGCTTTCCCATTGGAAGCTGGCTCCGGTAGCCGCAGCGGCGCCTTCCAGGATGCGCACGACCGCGTTGGTCACTTCGGGGCCAATGCCGTCTCCAGGAATCAGCGTAATCGTGTGTTGTTTGGGCATTCTCAGTTTTCCTCTTGCGATGGATCGTGTGCGCGGCCAGATTCATGTTTGGCGCGTCATGGTTGGCGGCGTTGGGGCTTGCGCGATGCCGGCTCCCGATGTGCCGGGTCGCCGCTGCGGCGCTTCGCCGTCTGGTCCTTTGCCAGAAGCAAATGCTCCAGCTCTTCCTTGAATTCGCGAACGTCGGTGAAGTCGCGGTAGACACTGGCAAAGCGGATATAGGCGACGGTGTCGATGGCTCTGAGGCGGTCCATGATGAGTTCACCGATTTCGCTGGTGGTGCGTTCCCGATCCGGCGAGTCGATCAGGAAGGTCTCCGCCTCATCGACGATGGCTTCCAGGTTGTCCGGGGTGAAGGGCCGCTTGCGGCAGGCCAGCAGCAGGCCGCTCAGCACTTTGTGGCGCTCAAAACGTTCGCGGCGGCCGTCTTTCTTCACCACCATGTAGGGGATCTCATCGATCCGTTCATACGTAGTGAAGCGTTTTTCGCACCGCTCGCACTCGCGGCGCCTTCGGATGGAATCGGCTTCCTTGCTCTCGCGTGAATCCACGACGCGATCCTGTGCAAAGCCGCAGTACGGACACTTCATAGATATCTCTACGATAGCAGCCGGAAGCGAAGAGCCTGCGCTGACCCGGTCGAAGCGGCCTGCATTCGCCCACCGTGCTGCGAAAAACTATGCCCGCGCGCTGCTGGAAATCTCCCCGGCGTCATGCTCGGACTCTTCCGCGACCCGCCGCAGCGAGATGTGCTCGAAGCGCGACCACACCAGGCCCACCGGGATGATGGCGAGAAAGGTGACAAATGTGAGACCTGCGCCGCACCCCAGCGCAATCTCCTGCGGCACATTGAAGAGCTGGACGAGCGTGATCTGCAGCGCGATCACCTGGGTGAACCAGGCCGCCACGGGAACCGGAAAGGCCGAGCCCACCATGCTGGCCGCCATCAGGATGACGGTGCGTCCCAGGGTCATCGAGGCGAGCGCGGCCGAGCTGGCGAAGGCGCGCACCGTCATGAGATAGGCGCCCGAGATCATGGCCCACATCAGCAACGAGAGCGCTGCGGCCTGCAGCAGAGCGCTGGCGGAAGAGATGGCCACCAGCCCTTCCCGGAAGCTGCGTATCTTCGCCGCGATGGCGGCGCCGAACTTGCCCAGCGGACCACGCTCGATCGCTGCGGCGATCGCTTCTCCGGAGAGCCGCACCGAAACGGTGAAAGCGACCAGCAAGGCCGCCAGCGAAAGAAGGCTCTTTGCGCCCGCCACTGCCTGCGCACGGTGCGGCATCGTGGCACCGTCCGGGGATAGAAGCAGAGCCAGCGAGACGATCGTGGCCATGGAGGCGAAGTCGAACATTCGCTCGACCGTCCAGATGGCTATCTGCGGTGCCACCGGGAGTTTGGCGCGACGGGCGACAAGATACGGTCGCGCCAGGTCGGCCACACGCCCGAGCAGCGCGACCGCGGTGAAGCCGATGACCTGCGTGCCCAGCAGGTAGAGCGGAGCCAGACGTTTGGTGGGCCGCAGAAAGACGGTCCAGCGAAAGGCGCGCACCACAAAGGCCCCGTAGATCAGAAGCACGCCGATGAGGATGTTCGACCAGTGCACATAGTGCATCTGCGCCGCGAGGATGTCCCACCGGAAATGCGTGCGGCGGCTTCCATAGACCAGAAGGGCCACAAAGACCAGCGCGGCCGCGACAGAGAGCAGGACCTTCTTGGAATTCAAGGCGCGGTCGCTCCAAACGGACTGGGTTTTGATGGGACGCGAGCGGTGGTGATGGTCAATTGCCTGCGGGGGACGGTGCGGCGGAGGCGACCAGCGCTGTGCGATGGGTGGTTTCTTCCGCTTTGCGGCGATTGAAGTCGTGGATGATGCGGGCGACGTAGAGGCGCGTCTCGCGATAGGGTGGAATGCCGTGATACTTATCGACTGCCGCCGGACCGGCGTTGTAGGCCGCCAGGGCCAGCGCCAGATTGTCGTGGTAACGAATCAGCAGGCCGTTCAGGTAGGCGGTGCCTCCATTGATGTTCTCTTCTGCGCGGAAGCTGTCCACCACCCCCAGCCTGCTCGCGGTATCGGGCATCAGTTGCATCAGCCCGCGCGCCCCGGCCCGGCTCACGGCATGCACGTTGCCATCGCTCTCTGCCCGGATGACGCTGGCCAGCAGTTCCACATCGAGATCGTGGGCTGCGCCGGCCTTCGCCGCCATCTCGCGAATCTCCGCGGGCGTGGGGTCGGCTGGAACGGTCGCTGCTGCCGCCGGAGTGGATGGTGGGGCCACCGGCAGCTCGACGAACTCGCTGCTGCCGATGTCTGCGCTCGAGACCTCCATAAAATTCGGCCCGGATGCAGTCATGTAGAGGCGGACGCGATCGCCGGCAACCTCGCGGTGGTCGCAGATCAGGTCAAAACCATTGCGCAGGGTGATGTGTTCGGCCGCACGCAAAGGTGTCGCCGCGCCCGCCAGCAGCAGCGCGGACGCAACCATTCCAACCTGGGCAATTCCGGATTTTTTCCGAGAGAGCACTCCCTCGTAGGCTACCATGCAGCCCCGCCTATCGGTCTCCGCCGCCGGCCTCTGACGGTACCACTTCCGGGGCAAAATCGGTTACTTTTTCGGCCTTCTCGGCCGAGCGAATCAGGGGTTCGAGCGTCGCCGCGACGCCATCCTCGTCATTGCTCAGCGTCGTAATGGTCCATCCCTGCCGGTGGGCGAGGGCCAGCATCTCGACTCCGGCGTTGGCCATCACGACGGCGGAACCGGCAAACTGCAGCATGGCCTGATCGTTGAAATTGTCCCCGATGGCCATCACGTCTGCCGCTCCCAGTCCCAGGGACCGCGCATAGTCCTTCAGGGCATGGCCTTTGGAGCAATCGGGTGGCAGCAGGTCGAGGATGCCCAGGTCGCGCTCCGCGTACTCCGTGCGATGCATGGCGGTCATCGCCGCGAGCTCCGTGGCTTCGAGTGCCTGCTGGGCGGCGCGAACCTGCACAATATCGCCACAAATCATGCCCTGGATGGGAGCTTCGTCCTGGTCGAAGACGCGCTCCAGCGGCGCAATCTCCATCATGTCCGGGCGATTGGACTCGACCCAGACACCGATTTTCCGTTGCAGGGATGTCATGTTCTCGACCACCAGCGCAGGCCGATCCTCGCGATCGAAGGTAAAGACCATGGTCTGACCGAAGGGGCGCAAGGCGGTACACAGCGCTCGCGCTGTGGCAACGGGCAGCAGATTGCGCTGGACAACTTCGCCATCGAAGTGGCGCGTGACGGAGCCATTTGACGAAATCAAGGCAGTGCGCGGCCAGAGCCCGATCTGCTGAAGCACCGACTTCGCAAATTGATGACGGCGGCCGGTCGCGATCACGATGTGGATGCCGGCGGCCTGCGCCTCGCACAAGGCCCTGCGGTTGCGCTGGCTGATCGTCGTGCTCGAGGTGGGCAGGAGCGTGCCATCGATATCGATAGCGATCAGGCGTACACGCGACGGCATGCCGTAAGTGTAGTCTGCCTCTCATGAAGCCGAAAAAGCCTGCACCCTACAGATCGGCCGCGCCCAAGGTTGCGGCAAAACCCGACGCGAAATCGACGAAGATGCCGCCGGTAGAACTGGATCGGAGGGGTAAGCCATTGCCGCCACGTCAGCGGGTAGGCGGCATCATTACTCCGCAGTGAGAGGCTGGGCGACGACTGCCGGCGGCGCCGCCGGCGCGCAGCCCTGCTGCCACTGCTCGATCTGTGCCATGGCGTCCCCGAGCCTGGTGACCACGCGATCCGGCCGCGCGCTGCCGAAGCGTTCGCGCATCAGATCCGGGCTCTGTGCCGACTGCCACAGACCAATCAGAATGCGATTTTCGGGAAGCTGTTCCCGGATGCGCTGGCAGAGCGTGCGCGTCTGGGTAAAGACGAACGGCGGCAGCGCGGAGATGCAGAGGATGGTACCCGGGTCCTGGCCCAGCCGCTCCAGGATCTCCGGAGTCACGGACGCGGTCGGCAGCAGGAGAGTCTTGTGGCAACTTTGCTCCAGTAGTTGGGCAAGCACCATCGCGGTCACCTCGTCCGCCTGGTCGCCGGCGGGAATGCAGATCACCGGGGCGGGCTTCAGAGGCAACTCCGGCGGCTCCGGATGCGCAGCCGAGGCGGCGATGACGGACTCGGCTTTGTATTCGCTCAATTCGGCAACCAGCTCGGTGGCGCTCAGCAGCAGGTAATTGCCGCGGGTTTCGTCGAAGGAGCCACGATGCCGGTCCTGTTCCACCAAACCAAGCGCGGGCAGCAGGACCGTATCGTAGAAATCGATCAGCGGACGCTTGTCGAGGAATCGGTCTGCAATGCTGTGCGCTTCGTTCTGATCCATCGCCAGCATGCGCTCGTAGAACTTGGCCTCCGGCGCCAGCTCCGCGTCTTCGCCCAGCAGCACATGGAGAAAGCGCAGCTGCGGCACGTGGCGTCCCAGCACGATCAGGCAAACGGTGAGCGGCGTAGCCAGCACCAGGCCCGACCAGCCCCATAAGAGGGTCCAGAAGATGGCGGAAGCGAGCAAAGCCAGCGCGGAGATTCCGGTGCGCGACCCGTAGAGCCAGGGCTCGAAGAAATTGGACGTGGCAAACTCAAGCGCGCCATAGAGCCCGACGATCTCAAAGACCTGCCGCCAGTGGGGAAAGATCGCGACCGCAAAGATAAGCGGTAACAGGCCCGCGGCAGCGGTGCCGACATAGGGGATATAGCGCAGGATGGCGGCCAGCGCACCCCACAGGGTCGCATCCGGTACGCCGATGAGCGACAGCCCGAGACCGAAGATCAGGCCGAAGAGGACATTCGTCACGAACTGCCAGACCAGGTAGGTGCTGATACGCTCCGCGGCTTCACCCAGGGCCCGAGTCATCAGGCTGAGCCGCCCCATGCCCGCCAGCAGCAGCATGCGGTTGCGCAGGTCTTCGTGGTTCATCAGCATGTACACGGTAAAGACCATGACGATGCCGCACGCGGCCAGGGGACGGAGGATCGGCGAAAAGATCTCCTGCAGGTAGCGGCCCACGGAAACCGGCGGTTCCACCACCTGGACCGGCGTCGGCTGCTGCGGCGTCGCATTCGGGTTGGGCAGCGGCGCTTCCGGTGCGGGCTGGCGATAGCGGCGATGCCGGACCGTGGGTGTGGTGGTCTCCGGTTCGACCGGTGGAGCAATGGTGGCGTTGGTGTGGGAAGAGAGCTGCCGGGTCATCTCCTCCAGCGTGCTGATTGCGTTGCCGGCGGCGCCCCCGATAGGCGTGTGCAGGCTGTCGAGCTTGGTCTGGATGTTTTCGCGGTAGTCCGGCAGCAGCTCGGCGACGTGCACCAACTGGCGCGCCACCACCCAGGCGGTAACACCGAGCCCGGAAAAGAAGATCAGAATGATCAGCACAACCGAGACGGAACGCCGGACGCGCCATCGCTCCAGCAGCTCGACCGCCGGGGAGAGCAGGAAGTTAAGGACCAGCGCGAAGGCCATCGGCGCCAGCAGATCGCGCGCGAAGTAGAGGGTGAGGATGACCAGGCCTACGAGCAGCAAAGGCTCGCTGGCGAGAAAGCCGCCACGTTGCCGGGCTGGGGGTGCCGGTCTTGCCTGCATGCCTCACACCTTAAAGCAGATTTCCCATCGGCGCACTGGCCCAACAAGGTGAGGCGCGGATTTCCGGGCGGAAGACCAGGTCCTGCCTCTCCCCCAATCGCATGAATCGAGGAAATCCGCTTCCGCCTGTCTTACCCTCAGGCAGCCCATCGCGTATGCAGCTCAGGGCTTTTTCGCGCCGAAATAGAGCAGAGCGCCGCCGCCCACAATCGCGATCACGCCCAGAACCGGGGGCAGGGGAACGGTGTGGTTCTGCTTGGTGTTGATCTGAAGCGGCCCCAGATCCACCGCTTTTTTGGTCGTGGTATAGCTAAACCCTCCGTAGACGAGTGCGATCACCCCGGCAAGGATAAGTACGATTCCAGCGATCTTCATGAAGTCTCCAGGACGTTTCCAGGACCGGCGGGCGTTGCGCTCGATCGGTCTGGAGCGTAGATGCAGAAGGAACCGGCAGGAACAGCCCGGCTGATCCCTTTTATTCGTAACGCAGCGCCTGCATGGGCTCGATCGACGCGGCGCGCCAGGTGGGATAGCGGACGCGGCTGAAGCGATGAATGCCATCGGCAACCAGAGCATTTTCCCTGATGTGGTGCGGTAGCGGAGAGTATCTCGGCATGGCTTTTCCTTAACGAAAAGCCACAAGAGCTTCCGTTGGCCGCTCTACACCTACAGGGAAAATGCTCCAGGGGAACGACAAGACGTTTGCGCTGTTCACGAGCGGACAGCCGTGGGCGCCGGGCGCCGCAGAGAGCTGTGCCCAACTTTTTCAATCGTGGAGTCGGTGCGGGGTCTCGCGAAGAAGAGCGTGTAGGCGATGAGCAAGACACACAGCAACCCGATCACGACCAGGATCAGGAAGACGCACACCTTCCTCTTATCCATACTCCCGCTACTGCCGCTCACACCGCGCGCGATCATGTCAGGTTGAGATGCAGTTCTTCAATAACCGTTGGCGATTAAATAAGCGAGAGTGAGCTCCCGCGATCCTTCGTTCGCACGCATCTGGGCTGCGTGGCGCAGCAGCACATCGGCCTCCAGGTTCAGCAGGTCGCCTGGCCGGCGGCTGTGCAGGTTGGTGTGGGCGTAGGTGTGTGGAATGATGGCGACGCTGACGCGCTCTCCATCCCAGCGGGCAACGGTCAGGCTGATGCCATCGATCGCGATCGATCCCTTCTCAACGACATAGGGGCGAATGGCCTCGGGCGCCTCAATTTCCAGCCACCAGTCGGTGGTGTCGTTTCCAGCGGAGACAGGTTGGAGGGAAATGAGACGGCCGACGCCGTCCACGTGACCCTGAACCACATGTCCGCCGAGCGGCGTTCCCGCGGGGGTGGGCAGCTCCAGATTCACCACCGCGTCGGGCGCAAGCCGGAGCAGCGAGGTGCGGCGGACGGTCTCTTCGGCCAGATCGGCTTCAAAGCGATCCGGCCGGCCCTCCGGAGAGATCGCGAGGGCCGTGAGGCAGACGCCGCTGACCGCAATGCTGTCGCCTACGTGAAGTTGAGAGGCAAGGGTGGGGGCGTGAATCGTGATGCGATGCACGCCGCCGCGCTGATCTTTATTGCCACCCCGCTGCGCAATGCTAAGAATGGAGCCGGTTTCCTGGATGAGGCCGGTGAACATGTTTAAAAACTACTAGCTTTCAGGCTCTAGCCGCCAGCGCGTGAGGCAGTATCGAGGCTGAAGGGCAGCTCCCATGGGTCGTGAATGTAGCCTTCGATGAGCGCGTCTTCTTCGATGCGCTCTGTGCGATACCGGAGCAGGCGCGGCAGGCTGGTGGCGTGTGCGCCTGCCAGCATCGGCACCGCGTCAGGCCCAAGGAAGCGCGGAGCCTGGAAGAGATACAGCTTGTCCACGACATCAGCCACCAGGGCGCTGCGATTGAGCCGCGCGCCGGCCTCGATCATCACGCTGGTGATGTCCTGCTGGCCGAGATGTGCCAGCAGCGCGCGCAGCGAGATGCCGCCCTCCGCCTGTGCATCGATCTTCAGAATGCGTGCGCCGCGATCCGTGAGCGCCGCTTGCCGTGCACCATCCTCGCTTCGGGTGACGATCAGCAGATCGTCCTGCACGTCTTCGAGAATGCGTGAGGCGAGTGGAAGCTGTAAGTGCGAATCCAGCACGATGCGGAGCAGTGGACGCCGGCGCGGATGCTGGCTGCGATCGGTCAGCAGGGGATTGTCGGCCAGCACCGTCCCGACGCCGGTGAGCAGAGCGTCGTGGGCATGGCGCAGCGCCTGCACGCGAGCCCGAGATGCCGGGCCGGTAATTGGGAACGATGCACGCTCGGAGTGCGGTTTTGCAGGAGGCGCGATGGCGCCATCCAATGTGGCCGCGATCTTGAGCGAGACAAGCGGCGTGCGATGCCGGATGAAATGAGCAAAGGCGTCGTTCAACTCACGCGCCTCGCTCGTCAAGGGCCCAATCGCAACGTTAATGCCCGCCTCGCGCAACATCGCGAAG
>DASQRJ010000240.1:0-3977 GCA_035642955.1 Acidobacteriaceae bacterium | reverse complement strand
GCCACGCCCACCGAATCCAGCGAGCCGCGGACCACGTGATAGCGCACTCCGGGCAGATCCTTCACTCGGCCCCCGCGAATAAGCACGATCGAGTGCTCCTGCAGGTTGTGGCCGATGCCCGGGATGTAGGTCGTCACCTCGATACCGTTGGTGAGCCGGACGCGGGCCACCTTGCGCAGTGCCGAGTTCGGCTTCTTGGGCGTCTGCGTGTAGACGCGGGTGCAGACACCGCGCCGCTGCGGCGAGCCCTGCAATGCCGGGCTCGCGGTCTTGTACCGCGGCGCCGTGCGACCCTGCTTCACCAGCTGATTGAATGTCGGCAATCCAGTACTCCTTACCCGTTTCTCAATTCCACTCACAACCCGCGATCGGTTGCCCGAGCCAGGTGGCCGCACACACAGTGCGGTCCACAACGCCCACGTCAGAACCCTGACGACTGGGCATAGCTCGCGCATGTCCGCTTCGCGTCTGCTTTGCTTCCTATCTCAGACAGGAACCAGGACGGTGGCCGCACGCGACGGGAGCCCAGAAAACTCTGGAATCCAGTGCCAGTTCAGCTCCGTTTCGAAGTTCCGGCCCGCATAGCCCTTCCAGGTGAAGGGTGTCGCAGGCACCGATGCGATCTTCGTCCTCTAGAGTTCAGAGGAACCACAGAAGCGGCCCAAATCCGACTGCTGGCCTGCATTCTGAGGGGTTCCCGTCTGGCGCCCGCCTTGCGCTCATAGAAAGCATGCGCAGGACGTGCCTCGAGGAACCTTCTAACAATAACAAGCGTTGCGGATGCGGTCAATAAAAGGCGTTGAAATTGTGTACGAAAAGAGCCTTCAGAGACGCATCGGAGCACGATTCGGCATCGAAAAACGCCTCCTACACGCCTTTCGTCTCTATCCGTGGGTTCCAAGCGTAGGAACAGCGTCATGCCCTGCCAGCGGGCGCAAATCCTGTTAGCATCCGTCGCATGAGTCTTGTGTCCCGCCGCATCCTGCCTGCTCTGTTGTGCCTCTCTACACTTTCTTTTCCAGTCCTGGCCGCTCCGCCGGACTCGCACCCCCCGGCGAACCCGAAGGTTCGCGCGATTCTGGCCGATCTGGGCAAGGTGCAGAGCGTGGGAGAGACCGCACTCTCGCCTGACGGCACGCACCTGGCCTGGACAGAGCGCGGGCATGGCAGCCCCAGCCGGATCATGGTGAGTGATGCGCGCGGCCAGGGTGCGCAGCAGGTCGATACCGGCGCGGATTGCTCGGCAAGCGATCCGCAGTGGTCGCCCGATTCCCGCGCACTGCTGTTTGAGGGCGATTGCGGCAAGGATGGGCAGACCGACCTCTTCGTGACCACCCAAGGCGGCAAGCCCAGTCAGATCACTCATTTAAAGGGCTATGTAGAGCATGCGGCGTGGTCGCCGGACTCGCAGCGCATTGGCTTCCTGTATGTACCGGGCGCAACCCGGCCGGCCGGCGCGCTGGCGGCGATGAAGCCGCCTTCCGGCGTGATTGGGGTCGAAGGTTTGGAAGTGCAACGGGTGGCGGCGGTCGATGCACGGGGCGGTGAGGTCGCATTGCTGACCCCGGAGAAGCTGCATGTCTACGAATTTGACTGGTCGCCGGACTCGCAGAAGCTAGCCTATATCGCTGCACCGCCGCCGGGGGAGAACAACTGGTGGGTAGCACAGCTGTACACTGCGCCAGCAACGGCCAACGCGCAGCCTGCCAGCATCGTCGACCCGCAGAAGGATTCCGGAACGCTGCACGGTATGCAGATCGCGGTGCCGCGCTGGTCGCCGGATGGCTCACGGATCGCGTTTATCGGCGGCCTGATGAGCGATCAGGGGGCGACGGGCGGCGATGTCTATCTGGTTTCGTCGAGCGGCGGCAGCGCGGTGGATATCACCCCGCATGCGGATGTGACCGCGGTATGGCCGCATTGGATCGACGATCACTCGCTGATCGTCTCCGAGGTCGCGGGCGGCACCAGCCGCATTGCCGGATATCACCTTGCGGGATCGGGCGACTCCCCGGCGCTGACGCAAGCCAAGGCGCTGGTGGAAGTGCCGGCTGGCATCAGCGACGGCCGCGAAGCGATGAGTTTGTCGATCGCGAAAGACGGCAGCTTTGCGGTCGCCAGCAGTTCCTTTGAAAAGCCGCCGGAGGTCTACGTTGGCAAGCTCGAGCCGGGCACACATCTGACTCAGGTGACCCATGTCAATGACGCCATCAAGCCCGCCTGGGGCAAATCCGAATCGATCGAGTGGACGAATGAAGGCTTCCACATCCAGGGCTGGCTGATGCTGCCCGCGCACTACGATCCGGCGAAGAAGTATCCGCTGATCGTGATGGTGCATGGCGGCCCGTCGAGCTCGGTCCTGCCGCGCTGGCCGGGCGCGGGCTTTGGCGGCGCACCCATCAGCGCGATGGACTATTTCGTGCTGGAGCCGAATCCGCGCGGCAGCTACGGCCAGGGCGAGAGATTCACCATGGCCAACCGCAAGGATTTCGGCTACGGCGACCTGCGCGACATTCTGGCGGGAGTGGACGCGGTGGAGAAGAAGTATCCCAGCGTGGACGACAGCCGTCTTGGCCTGAGCGGTTGGAGCTACGGCGGCTTCATGACCATGTTCGGCGTCACCCAGACACACCGCTTCCATGCCGCGGTGGCGGGTGCGGGCATTTCCAACTGGCAGAGTTATTACGGCGAGAACTCTATCGATCAGTGGATGCTGCCGTTTTTCGGGTCCAGCGTGTATGACGATCCCGCCGTCTACGCCAAGAGCTCGGCCATCGACTTCATCCGCAAGGTGAAGACGCCGACCCTGATCGTGGTAGGGGATCGCGACGGCGAGTGCCCAGCGCCGCAATCCTTCGAGTTCTGGCACGCGCTCAAGGACGAGGGGGTGCCGACGGAGCTGGTGGTGTATCCGAACGAAGGGCACGGCTTCCGCAATCCCGAGCATCGCATCGACGTGCTGGAGCGGACGCTGGACTGGTTCGATGAGTACCTGGGGACGCAGCAGCCATCCGACGCCACGCAGAAGGCGGCGGCAGGACGCTGAAAGTGCACCCCAAATCCGGACGGAGGCGCTGGCGCATTTTCGGTAATACTGTGAACCGCCGAGATGCATTCGGTGTGGCTTTTCTCAACGAAAAGCCACCAGAGCGCTCGCTGGACCGTCTACACCAATACCGAAAAGGCGCTGGCTCACGCTTCCCATCCTGTTTTACACTCGTCACACACGTTCAAGACCGTTTCACAAATGCTGTAAGGAAGCGCGAGCTCGCGAGTTGCCGCTTTTTAAAGAAAGCTGGCGTCGAGTTTTTCAGATCGCACTGCACTGTTTGTGAGAACGTCCTGGAGTGATCTTCTTTGCAGTAGAACCGCGGCGGCTGGCGGATGTTCGACACGAATATTCGCCCGGCGTTGCGGGGAGGTTTCATGCGGCGGTACCTGATCCTGGTTGTCCTCTTTGTCATTACGCTTCCCGTTCAGCTCTCTGTTCTTGGTTGCGGCTCCAATCCCAACAAATACTGCAACACCTTCGGACAGGGCTTCGGCACATTGAAGGGGACACTGGTGGGGTTCGACCTGGAACCGCAGGTGAATGGCATCTCCTTGTCCTATGGGCAGGTGGGGACGCTGACGGCAGGCAGCGGCAGGGACTGCACGGGCGCAACGGTGAGCGTCGGAACCGTGCATTACGGCACCTCCGACCTCAACAATGCGGACGTTTCGCCCTCGGGACAGGTCTGCGCCGGCCGGTGGAATCGTCTGACGGACAGCGGCGTAGCTGCATATAGCACCTGCATTCCCACGAATATTTCGGAAGTTGCAACGATGACGGGAAGCGCCAACGGACTGGCCTCCAGCAATGCAGTGCAGGTGTTTATCCATCCCGTGGTCACCAATGTGGCGCTGGATACAACCGGCAGTAGCGGCGGCAGCCCCCTGACGAGTTGCATCTCGCAGAATCAGACCGCGCAACTGGA
>DASQRJ010000239.1:0-4902 GCA_035642955.1 Acidobacteriaceae bacterium | reverse complement strand
CTGCTGCGCTGGCTCTACGCGCTCGTACGCCGCCGGCAGGGACTCGGTCTCGGCGACGTAAAGCTCGCAGCAGCCATCGCGGCATGGCTGGGTGCGCGTCAGATGTGCGTCGTCTTCTTCCTGGCCGTGGTCACCGGCGCGGTCACCGCGTTGCTCGCCTTAGCCCTGCGTGGCCACAAGAGAGCCAAATCAGAGGGCCCGCTGGCCGTTCCCTTTGGGACCTTCCTCGCCCTGGCCGGCATCTACTGCGCTTTTCTGGGTGACGCTACCTTGAGGTGGTACATGAACTTTTTCCACTAAGACATTCATTGCTAAGCTATTGACTCGCACAGATAGGTCAGGAGATTGTTGCTCCGCTCAATAAAAAGGTCTGAAGCATCGCGCTCCAGACCGCTGTTCTTCCGCTCACTCTGCCCGCATTACACCCGTGCCATCTCCGACTTGTGCAGCACTTCGACCGACAGGGTTTCACGCAATTCGTGAACCTGAATGCGATGGTGGCGCAGGTGCAGGACGTGATAACGGCGCCACTGATCGATACGCAGCGGACCAAGCAAGAAGTGGCAGCCCACGCGCTCCATCCCGAAGCGGTGTCGGCACTCATCCAGGGTGGCGTCGAGCAATTCGATGGCTGTCTCCAGCCGCTGAACCAGCTCGCGTACTCCGGTGGCCGGCAAAGTTTCCTTAGGAGTCGTCTCGCGGGGCGCTCCTACGCCTCTCGGCATGTGGCCCGCGCTCAGAATCATCAGTTGGAGTGCCCATTCCGTACGCGATCGGTGCAAGTTCCGCCCGGGCCGCCCTTTCGTCAAGCGCTCCTGCAGCGTGGTGCGGGTGCCATCCATGGAGAGGACAAGGTGCTCGACAATCTGCTGCATCGACCAGCAATGCGGTTTCCCACAGGGATGCACATTCGCCGATGTGACGTCGAAGCGGCCGAGTTCATCGGCAAAGTCGCGGAAGGCGGGTTGGAAGATCGGGTGCATCAGCCTGAATGGGAATCCTCTGGGCACAGTAAGGCTTGCAGCCAAAATGGGGCAACCACGAAAAGGTGGGAGGTGTTGCGCTTTTGTATGCCCCCTTTGTGTTATTTCGATAGCTCCCGGAGGGCTTTGCGTGCCGACTTGGCGTCATCTCCGTCGGGAGCGACTTCGAGATATAGCTTGTAGTTGGCCAGCGCCTCGTCCGTGTGGTGCAGACCCGCCGCCGCAGCGGCAAGTCCATAAATGGCCTCCAGGCTGGCTGGATCCAGCCGGCTCGCGTCGGAGAAGCGCGCATAGGCTCCTTTGTAATCCTTGGCGCCAAGGTAGAAACGCCCGATCTTGACATCCTCCTGTGCCCGGCCCTCGCCCGCAAGCGAACCGCTCTGGATGTCAGAGTCGCTCGGCTTCCTCAGCTTGCGCCGCCCGGTGTTCCGCGGCAGATCGTCGGCATTTGGATCGGCATCGTCCGCCGAACTGGAACTGCTGCTCGAACTGCTGGAGCCATCGCTGGCATCGCTGCTCTTCGCTGCTGCGTCTGCGGCGCTCTTCGAGACATCCTCGGGAAAGGGATTGTCCTTCGCAGCATTGCTCGGCTTCTGCGGCCCTTGCTGGTCGGCGTCCGGGGTAGCGGGCGCAGCCGGCGCGTTGTCCGCCGGCTGGCTCTGCTGCTGCGCGGCTTGCTTGGAGACATCCGCTGGGAAGGGATTCTCCTGAGCGGTGCTCTTGTGCGGCGGAGGCGTCTGCTGGCTTTGTGAGGACGATGTGGACGACGTGGATGACGAGGACGCTTGCCCGCTGCCCGAGTCCGAGCTGCTCGACTGCTGCGCCATCGCAGGCAAGCCCAGCCATCCACTCAAGGCGACCAGCATCACGGAGCGAAGCGCCAGCTCGCGCACCGCGACGGGCGCTCTTGCAGCCGGGTTTTCCACCAGCCGTTCCATCACCTTCTAAGGGTATAAGACGCGAAGCCGGCAGAACAGGGCTCTATACTCGGGAAAACTTTCTCCTCCCGAGGACCCATGGGCTTGATGATCCGCTCCTCCGCCATCCACGCCGCCGGCTGCTACACCACCACCCCTATCCACAAAGGCGCCCGCGTGGTCGAGTACACGGGTCCGCGCATGCGCAAAGCGGAGGCGGACCGCATTTATGAGGACTCGCCCATCACCTATCTCTTCGGGATTGGCTCGCGTTCCATCGTGATCGATGGGCACGGCGCCGCCATGTTCCTCAACCACTCCTGTGACCCCAACTGCGAGACCAACGAGATCGGCGACCGCGTCTGGATCCTGGCTATCCGCGATATCGCGCCCGGGGAAGAACTCACCTACGACTACTGCCTCTACGATGGCGACGAGGATGAGGCCAGTTGCAACTGCGGCTCCACATCCTGCCGCTCCACCATGTATTCACCGGAAGAGATCGCCCGCCGCGCCCGCGCCGCGAAGCGTAAAAAAAATAAGTAGTACGTCAGACGATCCAGGGATTCAGTACTTCGATACCGCTGCCGGCGAAGTCGCGAGTATTTCGTGTGATCAGGACAGCATCGTGTGCCATAGCGATCGCGGCAATCTGTAGATCGGACTGCGACATCGGCCTGCCGGCGTTGCGTCGTTCTGCCAGCAGGCGCCCGTAGATACGCGCTGCGCGGCTGTCAAAGGACAGTACGCGGCCGGCAAAATCCTGAGAAAATGCGCCTTCCATGGCTGTGCGCAAATCGTTGCGGCGACGCCCCGCCGGCAAACGCTCGATCCCATAGAAAATTTCTGCTTCGGTGATCGCCGTTGTAAACAATGCATCGTGTGGCAGATCGCCGATTCTGGACATGACATGAGCGGATGGCTTGAGCGCCACCATCTCCGATACCACATTCGTATCGAGTAGCCACATGTGCGCTAACGGAATGTAGGAGGCTTACGAGGCATCATGCGCGGCGGAAGCTCAAGATCGACGCCCCCGTAAGGTTCGAGCCGCTTCCGAATACTGACTATAAGGTCCGCGCCAGTTTCGCCGGCAGCGGGCGCAGGGGCAAGCGCCTGACGAAGAATCTCCCGTGCCTCTTCTTCCATGGACTTGCCATGCTCTGCTGCTCGTACTCGCAGCTTCGCCTTCACGGTGTCATCCAGCTGCCGGATGGTCAGGGTAGCCATGCTGGCAATGATAGCACTGCATGCACTGGGAGTTTCCGGCTTGAACCTGTGGAGAGCCGCTCTACATTCCGCATGACAAACCACACTACAATCGCAGTAGATCCACCATGGCCTATCAGGTTCTCGCCCGCAAATACCGCCCCCAATTCTTCCGCGACGTGATCGGGCAGGAGCACGTCACCCGCACCCTGTTGAACGCGCTGGCGCAGGGCCGCATCGCGCACGGTTACATCTTCAGCGGCCATCGCGGCATCGGCAAGACCACCATTGCCCGCATCCTGGCCATGGCGCTGAACTGTCAGCGCTCGATTGGTTCTCCGGAACGCCCCACCGCCGAGCCTTGCGGCACCTGCGACGCCTGCACCGAGATTCGCTCCGGCTCTGCCGTCGATGTCATCGAGATCGACGCCGCCACCAACCGCGGCATCGATGAGATTCGCGAACTGCGCGATGCCGCCCGCTACCGCCCCGCCCGCGACCGCTACAAGATCTACATCCTCGACGAGGCGCACCAGATCACCGACGCCGCCTTCAACGCGCTGCTCAAGACGCTCGAAGAGCCGCCCGACCACGTCATCTTCATGATGGCGACCACGCAGCCGGAGGATATCCCGCAGACCATCCGGTCGCGCTCGCAGCACTACTCGTTCCACGCCGTGCGCTTCGATGACATCGTCACGCAGTTGCACTCGATCGCGGAGCACGAAAAGCTCGATGCCGACGATCCTGCGCTTGCCCTGCTCGCCGAGGCGGGCGACGGCTCCATGCGCGACGCTCTCTCCATCATGGATCAGGCCATCGCCAGCGCGCCGGTGGGCGCCGATGGCCGCCCGCATCTGGAAGCGGGGCAGATTCGCGAGCTCATGGGGACGGTTCCCAATACGGTTTTCGAGCGTCTGCTCGAGTCCGTCGGCGAGAATGACAGCGCCGCGGTCATGACCGGCGTCGACACCCTGCTGAATGCCGGCAACAGCCCGTCGCAACTGGCGCGCCAGCTGGTTCGCTACCTGCGCAATACGTTAATGTCCAAGCTCGGCGGCGAATCGACCGAGCTGCTCCAGATCTCCGGTGACGAACGTGCCCGCGTCGCGCGCACCGCCATGCTCTTCAGCGAGGAAGATCTCGCACGCTTCCTGCAGATCATGCTGCGCAGCTTCGACGAGCTGAACTACCGGCAGGAGCCGCGCTTCCACCTCGAACTGGGACTGCTCAAGCTCGTGCACACGCAGCGCCTCATCCCGCTGGAGCAGTTGCTGAGCCAGCTCCCCGGTGGCCAGCTCCCCGGTGGCCAGGTCTCGGGCATGGGTGGCGGCGGCTCGCGTCCCTCGGCCGCACCGCTGCGCACGGCGGCAAGCGCATCCCTGCCACCGCGTCCCGCCACTTCGCCGACCGCGCCCCCAAGAAGTGTTGTCAGCAGCGAAGCCACGCGCGGTGGATCGGTGACCACAGCCACCCCCGCGCCGGCGCAGCCTGCCTTCTCGCCCTTCGACTCCGACACCCGACGTAAATCCGGGCCTTCCGGCTCTGCTGTGAGCGATCCGGCAGCCGCGGCAACACCGCTCGAAGCCGGCAGCGTTCTCCTCGACACCGCCGTTGCGGACACCGCTGTCGCGCTCGACGAGCCGCCGGCATCGGATCCGATGGAAGCATCTCAGGACTCGCTGCAGCACGAGCCGCCCGATCGGCCGATTCACGGCCACAGCTCGCCCGAAGCCGAGCGTATCGCCGCCGATCTGGAGGAGGAGATCGCCTCCGACGATCTGCCCGAGCCG
>DASQRJ010000238.1:0-2811 GCA_035642955.1 Acidobacteriaceae bacterium | reverse complement strand
TTACGGCTACCCCCCCCTCCCGTCACCGGAGGGCCGGTCTTAAGCTGTTTCCTTTCTTTGGCTTAGACCCTCTTCCGAGGCCTAAGAATGTCATTCCAAAGGAGTTGCGCGTAAAAATGTCCAGGCAAAGGACTTAGGTAGCGGCTGATCCACGAACCACCCGCAAAAAGCAACAGCCCGCTCCAAAGGGAACGGGCTGCTTTGACTGCTCTATTTCCAGAGTACCAAAATCGGCGGAGCATCATGCCACAAATCTGGTTACGTTTCATGCGTGTTCCCGGAATGGGAGCTTCACGAGGAGGGTCGGAGCGGAAGGTCGCTTCGCTCTGATGGATTGTTAAGGAACTACCCCACCCTACGCTGCGCGTAGAGTAGGGCACCCGGTGTACAGGCGGTGAACAGCAGATCTCTCCACTACGCGCCTGTGGCGCTCCGGTCGAGATGACGGTGGCCGTGATGAGTTGGCTCTCCAGTACGGATCCTGCTCCACTGTCGCCTGTATGTCATTCGAGGTGGGCCGGTTCCGGCGTAGAGAGCCGAAGCCGGCACGCAGCCTGTCCAGCATGCTGCTCCGGTGTGTCTCGCCTGGCAGATCCCCCCACCAGCTTTGGGTTCAGGGGGTATCCGGGCCTTCTTGCTTTTGGGCCTTCGCCTTGAGATGGTTCCAATCCCTCGCTTCCGGGCCCGTTTCTCGATTTATCCTCTGATTCCCGTAGTTCTTGGGATCGAGATAGGTGATCTGGCCGCCGAGAAGCTTGGCATCGAGCAGAATCTTGGCGTTCTGCTCCATTGCAATGACTGTGATCACAGCCTTCTGAACGGTTGAGGCCACCACGGTGCTGCCGTGCCCGCGCATCAATACCACCGGCCCTTGCCCCAGCGTTCTGGCAAGGTCCCGGCCGCTCTGGAGCGAAGCTACAAGATTATTCTCGGCGAGTTTGTTGCTGCTGGTGTCATAGACCGGAACCGGATCGCTGCTCATCATTTGCGCGGCATTGATCACCGGCCGTAGCGGCACGCTGCTGACGCTGAAGGTGATCATGTAGGGTGTATGGCTGTGAACGACAGACATCACATCCGGCCGCGCCCGGTATATGGCACAGTGGATGAACCGCTCCTGGTAGAGCAACACGTGAGTGCCGCCGATTGGATTGCAGTCGAGATCAAGCTCGACGATGTCAGCCGCGGTGACCCGGTCCGGCGCAAGCGATCTTGATATCAGCAGTCGATTGGGATCGCTCGGGTCGCGAACGCTGATATGGCCATAGCTTGCGAATATACCCTCATTGGCAAGTATTTTGTTGGCCGTCACCAAGTCGTCCACAGCGGCTCTCACCTTGGGATCGGCGGACTGCCAGGGTGGCGTCTGGGCGATCGCGCCAGCAGATATGAACGACAGCATCACCGTGATGGTATAGAGGAGAGACTGTTTCATTCGCGCCACCTTAAAGACGAAAGCGCTCTCGTGCCTTGATGTCGTAGGGCATCCGGAGGGCCTGATCAGTACGGATCCTGCTCCACTTTGCGTACCACCACGGTGGCCTTTACGCCGTTCGCGGTAGGCCGCTTGCGGCGTAGAGAGCCGAAGCCGGCACGCAGGCCGTCCAGTACGCCGCTGAGGTGGCGGAGGGGAGCGGAGATCCCTTCCTGAACGGCGGCGGTTGCATGGCCGATACCATTCAGTGTGCTCGAGACGATGTTGTCGACGCGCGCGGCCTGCTGGTGGGTGCGCTCCACCATATCGCTGAGGGAGACGGTGATGTGCTGCGCCTCGCTGCGCATGATGTCGCTGACCTCAACCATATTTGTGGTGACGTGCTTCAGCTTGGGCGAGATGTCGTCGACCAGGGAATGGGCGGACTTCACCATCGGGCCGAGGTGCGGCGCGACTTCCTTCTCGTAGTTGTCCAGTATGGTGTGGAAGCGCTTCCGGGTGTAGAGAAGGGTGCCGGCAAGCATGATCAACACGATGACAAAGACCAGCACACCCACGCCAACGATGATGGTGAGCGCCAGCAAATAGGGGCTGAGTGAATCCTGCATCTGTGCCGCTTCCTTTACGTGCGAAGAGTCAAAGCGGGGGAAGGGCCGCGCACAGTGTATCCGGTCGCGACCCGTCTTGCATCGGTTACGTCGTCCGGTAGGCCTGCTGGCCGGCTTCCACCGCGCTCGAGATCCGGTCGGCGTCTTCGCCCGAACCGGCGCGATAGGCGCGCGTACCTTCATCGACGGCGTCGTTCACTTTGTCTACCTGATCGCTGACCGCCTGACGTCCGCGGTCGACGTACTGGTTCCATTGTGCGCGTCCGCGGTCGACGGCATCCTTGCTGCGATCGACATACTCGTTCAACTGGTCGCGACCGCGATCGGCAAAGTCGCTAACCTTGTCGGCAGCTTTCCGTGAATGGTGGCGCACGAACTCGGAGCCATCCCGCGCCGAGGACGCCAGATCTTCACGCAGCTCCTGCCCCGCCTTCGGGGCATACAACACACCGACAGCAGCTCCGATTCCCAGGCCAATGAGAAACCAGCCAAAACCACCATCTCTATCAGCAGACATGTAATCTCTCCCTTGGACTGCCCGCCTTGCGATCGCAGGCAGCGCTTGTATGTGCGCCAGGACTCAAGCCTCGCGCCGTCTTCCGCCGTGTCCTTACACACTAGATGCCCGGCGGCCGGCAATCGCTGCCAACCGGACGACTCATCGTCTCACGAATGGAGCAGGACTGGTTCGATCTTTGCCGCGAGCAGCGTTTGCCGCGGGCGGCCCTTCGTGTGCGGTGGTAAGACCCCTAACGCAGAGCCTTTTCT
>DASQRJ010000237.1:0-4877 GCA_035642955.1 Acidobacteriaceae bacterium | reverse complement strand
GTGGTCTGGAAGCCGGGAGCAGACGCACTGACGCTGTAGTTGCCGATCTTGATCGGCGAAAACGTATAGTTGCCGCTGCCGTTGGACTTGGCCTGCAGCGTCAGGCCGGTGTCGGTGGCAGTCAGCGTCACCTGCGCGCCGGGAACGATCGCGCCCGTGTTGTCGGTGACGGTTCCTGTAATCGTGCCCTGATCGACCTGTGCCGAGGCTATGCCCGCTGTAAGCAGGAAGCAGAGGCACATGAGCCACCACGCACTTCGTTGCGTTTTTTGAAATATGATTCGCATCTTTTGGCCATCCATAAATTGTTGATTTGCACAGCACCCACGGCTTTCCCTGGCAGTTGCCTGCTTCGAAAGAATTGCATTTAAGCGCTCATCGAGTCGGGATCGCCGGATCACTTGGCCCACGGCAGCTGCAGGCTTATACATAGTTTTCTTTACGTATGAATAAAGACTTTCATCTGCCAAACGAAGCACAGGCTACGCTCAGGATGTAAGCGTTGTCAATTAGGTTTTTTCACAATCGTGTACCTTACCGGACGGGCCACGAATCGAGCGCTCATGGAGCCCTGTTATCAGTGGTTTCAAAGGCCCAGACCGGGCTCATAAGCGGCCTGCGCATCGCCTCCAGCACCACGACGGTACTCTTTGTACATGAGCGCTTGGAATCGGCATCGGGAGAGATAGCGTTTTCTATGTCAACCGGATCAAAACCTGTATGCGTAGCACGACAAAGAAGACCGCGGCGCGGGCGCTTCCGCAGTGGTGATCGGCGTTATGCGCGCCCGCATTCCAGTTGCTTGAGGTCGGTGGACGATCCCGGCTCTTGCGGCGTGCGATAGCGGCCACCCTCCAACACCGCCGGAAAAACAAAGTGCGACCGCAGATGCGGGATGTGCTCCAGAAAAAGCACCTCGTTCCCCAGCGCAATATGCAGGAACAAGGCCAGGTGCTGGTGCATCTGTCCCATGTCACCGACGTGCGGCACGAGGGGCAGAGCGAAGTGCTTCGCCAGCAGGCTCACGGTGAGGAATTCACTCACTCCGCCCAGCCGCGTGCAATCTGCCTGCACATAATGCACCGCCTGCGACGCCATGAAGTTCTTAAAGACAACGCGATTCGGAATATGTTCGCCGCAGGCAATCTTGACCGGCGCAAGCTCGCGGGCCAACGCCGCATGCGCCAGCATGTCATCGGGATGGGTTGGCTCCTCGATCCACAAGGGCTTCAGCTTCGCCAGCTTCGCGCACATCTCGCGCGCCGCGGGCAGCGTCCACTGCTGGTTCGCGTCGAACATGATCGTGCCCCGCTCGCCGGCACACTCGCGCAGCATGGCGGCGCGGCGCAGGTCACGGCTGCGATCGGCCGAGCCCACCTTCAGTTTGAATGCCGTGAATCCTTTGTCGATCGCCTGCCGGGTCAGCTCGCGGACCTTGCTGTCGTCATACGCCATCCAGCCAACGGATGTGTCGTAACCGGGATAGCCTTCCTGCAGGATGACGGAGCGCTGCGCTCGTGCCGGCGCTTCCCGTCGCACCAGTTCGATCGCGTCGTTCTCATCCAGCAGCTCCTCGAGATAGCTCAGATCCAGCAGTGCGATCCATTGCTCGGGCTCCAGATCCAACAGCAATCGCCACAGCGGCACGCCCCGGCTCTTCGCCCAAAGATCGAAGCATGCATTGGTAATCGAGGCCAGCGCCAGATGCACAACGCCCTTGTGCGGGCCCAGCCAGCGGAGCATCGGGTCGTCGGCCAGGTTGCGCGCGGTGCGGCCGAAGTCCGCCATCAGTTCATCGATGGGCCTGCCCTTCAGCGGATGCGCGAGCATTTCAATGGCTTCGCAAACCAGCCGGTTCCCTTCACCGAGCGTGAGCGCAAATCCAGTTCCGCAGACGCGTCCACTCGCCGATATAAGCTGCGTCACGGCCAGGCAATATTCCGGATCGGTATGCACGGCGTCACTGCCCGCACCGGGAGGCAACGCATATCGACGATCGGAAACCGCTATCTGCTCAATGAAATAAGAGGCCATGCGTCCCCTTGCTGAATCGTCACGATTCCGGTTACTTGATGGAAGAGCGCCGCGCGGATCTATTCCGCCGCGCGATTGCCCTTGCGTTTGGCACGCAGCGGCATCTTCTCCCAGTTGCTATAAGCGGTCTCCGAAAAGCGCGACATCGCACGCCGGATGTACTGCTCGGCAATCTCACCTTCGCCCTCGCGAATCAGATCCGCGATGCGCTGGTGCGCCTCCAGATCACGGTCCCAGGCCGAT
This sequence comes from Acidobacteriaceae bacterium, assembly GCA_035642955.1. Classification (GTDB taxonomy): domain Bacteria; phylum Acidobacteriota; class Terriglobia; order Terriglobales; family Acidobacteriaceae; genus KBS-83. The sequence continues at coordinate 2,600 of DASQRJ010000237.1, read as the reverse complement.
GTGTCCTGCCTGCTGGCGATGATACGAATGCGGGCAAATGCGAAAAACGGCAGCAGAACGCGGCTGGCATGTTCCATCAGGTGAGGATTTCCTGAAATCCGGCACAACTCCAGATGAAACTCACGGTCTGCATCCACCAGATCGGCGGTGCGATTCCCCTTCGACGCGCGGCGCATCGCAGCCGCCATCTCTTGCAGCCTGGCGACGTCAGCGTGCCGCGCCGCCGCCAGCCGCGCCGCCAGTCCCTCCAGAGCGCCGCGGAGCTCATACAGATGCAAGATATCCTGCTCGTTCAGCTTCACTACGCGGGCGCTTCGTCCGGAGATCTTGGCAACGAAACCCTCTTGCGCCAGGAGATTGATCGCTTCGCGAATCGAGCCCTGCGCCACCCCGAGTTTCCTGCCCCATGTGCCCTCGATGATGCGCACTCCGGGTGACAGCGCGCCACTGCTGATCTCGTCGCGCAGGCGGCTGGCGAGGGTCGATTTCACCAGCGATCCAGCCGGCGGTGTCTGCTTTCTCTTCTTCGCCATGGGTGCTTATATCGACGTCTGGGTGAGACTATCCCCATCCTGCTCGTTTGGTCAACGCAAAATGAGCGCTCAAACTCATGCCGCTGGCTTCTGTGCCATCATTTCTGTCATGCAACGCTACGGGATGATCATTCGTTTGCGGCCTGAGGCAGAGGCCGCCTACCGGCAGCATCACCAGGCCGTATGGCCCGCGGTGCTGCAGACAATCACGGCATGCAACATCCGCAACTACACCATATTTCTCCGCGATGGCTGCCTCTTCGGCTACTTCGAATACATCGGCGAAGACTACGCGGCGGATATGCGAAAGATGGCTGCGGACACGGCCACGCAACAGTGGTGGGCGATTATGGAGCCGATGCAGGAACCGCTTTCGAACCGGGCTCAAGGCGAATGGTGGGCGCCTTTGGAAGAAGTCTTCCACCACGATTGAGTCAAGAGCTGCTCGACGCTCATTTTTCTGGGCGCTCAAAAGGCGGCTAGCGACCCTTTTCGTTCCGTGATTTGCGCGAGGAATCCTCGGATTACTTTAACGTTGCCTACTTGACAGCGCTTACATTTGGCTCCTATCGTTCTCCCGATATGAGCGCTCAACTGAACCGCCGTTCTTTTCTGCGCTCCACGCTCGCCGCGGGCACCCTGCCTCTGGTGGGACGCTTCGCCATTGCATCGCCTCTCGAAGACGACCTTCCGCACACAGATGAGGAGCAGCGGACGGCATGGTTCCGCGCCGCAAAGTTCGGCATGTTCATCCACTGGGGCCCGTATTCGGTGGCCAGCGTCGAGGCTTCCTGGCCCATCATGCAACCCGGTCACTGGGGCATCACCGAGACCGAGTACCGCGCGCTGCCGGCACGCTTCAATCCCGTCCACTACGATCCGGATCACTTCATCGACCTGGCGCGCACCGCCGGACAGAAGTACATGGTCTTCACCACGAAGCACCATGACGGCTTCTGTATGTTCGACTCCGATTACACCGACTACAAGATCACCAACACGCCGTACGGCAAGGACATCGTCAAGCAACTGGCCGATGCCTGCGCGCGCCGCTCCATGTCGCTTGGCTTTTACTACTCGCCGCCGGATATGCATCATCCCGGCTTTCGCGATACCAGCCGGCCGGTGAGCGAGAACTGGCAGGGCCAGCCGGAGCGGCCGGTGTGGTCCTCCTATCTGCAATACCTGCAGTTACAGTTAAGCGAGTTGCTGACCCGCTATGGCGATGTCTGCGATATCTGGTTCGATGGCCTGGGCCACCAGGAGAAATATGACGGCCGCCGCTTTCTCGACCTGATCCATCGTCTGCGGCCCGCCACGCTCGTGAACGACCGCATCGGCGTTCCCGGCGACTACGTCACCCCAGAGCAGTTCATCCCGCGCGCCATCCCCACGAAGAGTGTGCAGATCCGCGGCGCCGACGAAAGCGTGCAGAAAGAGTTCCACGCGGGTGTGCCCTCTCCGGCAGAGTTCCAGCTTTGGGAGACCTGCATGACGATCAATGACACATGGGCCTACAACGCGCACGATCGTCACTTCAAATCCTCCAAAGACCTGATCCGCGGCCTGGTGGAAGTGGCCAGCCGCGGCGGCAACTTTCTGCTGAATGTAGGTCCGCAGCCGGATGGCGTGATCCAGCCGGAATTTCAGGAGCGCCTGCGCGCCATCGGCGATTGGATCACGCTCAACGGCGACTCCATCTACGAGACCACCTACGGCCCCATCCAAGGACAGACGGCGTACCGCATGACGGCGAAGGGCAGCGACCTGTATCTTCACCTCTTCGACTGGCCCTCCCATCCATTCACCGTGACCGGCCTGCCTGCGAGGGTGCTTTCCGCGCGGCTTCTCGCCAACAATCAGCCGCTTGAGTTTCAGCAAACGCCAAACGATCTTTCCATCACACTTCCACCGCAGGCGCCCGATGCGAACGTGAGCGTCGTCGCCCTTAGAACACTTTAGAGATTGTCTCTCCTGCAAAATGCGATCTCAGGTTCCATCCAGCATTCACGCAGGAGTGAGTCATCCATGGAGATAGCGCGATGAAGCACCGCTTATTGTTTTCTG
>DASQRJ010000236.1:0-2228 GCA_035642955.1 Acidobacteriaceae bacterium | reverse complement strand
AAAACCGCTACGTTGTGGAGCGATCGCGGCCAGGTGGACCTGGGCCGACACGAGTATGGGAATGCGGTGGAGGATGAAGCTCAAGCGATCCAGCTCGATCCAAAGCTGGCTTCGGCCTATTACCTGCGCAGCGTGGCCCTCGGAGATGCTGGTAAGGGCGAAGAGGCCGTTACGGATCTTCGCACGGCAATCGGGCTCGACCCTTCGCTAGCCACCTATGTGACGATCACGGGCAAGACGGTTGTGCTCAGGCTTCCGCCTTTGTGAACGTCCGCCGTTATGCGTCATGCCCGGCGGTAGATCCCGAAGTGAGGAACGGATGCGGGGCTGTCGCGAGCCGCCGTACCGAGGCGCCAATCGCGCCCGCTATTCCGACGCTGAGCAGGACGGGAATGATGGATGCCCACCAAAATAAATGGATGAGCTGCATGAGCGCATGCGCTGTGTAGATTGGGTAGACAGCGTAGATCCCGATATAGAGGAGCAGAAATTCGGAGATGAGGCTCTGCTGCTTCGGCGGGAAGGTCGCCAGCTTCTGCAGGGCGAAGATGGTATAGGTCAGCCAGATGATGAGGATAGATAGGGCGAGGACGGCGACATTCGAGGTCGGCTCTCCCGCGAGTAAAACGCCTGCGCTGCCCAGCAGGAGAACGACGCCGAGCCACAGAAGAGGCGGTCCTAGTGTGATGTCCCATAAGAAACTAATACATCAGTTCGCTGTCCAAGAGGTATCTTTGGCGTCTCGAGGACAGCGCTCATGCTTACCCACAAACGCGGTGCGTCGTTGCAACTGACGGCGCAGGAACGCAGTGATCTGGAGGCCATCGTGGCCTCACGCAGCCTGCCGCACGGGCTGGCGCGCCGAGCGAACATGATTCTGATGACCGAGAGCGGCGTGTCGATCCGCGAGACCGCGCGCCGGGTGAAAGTGACGCCGCCAGCTGTGACGAACTGGCGCAAGCGCTTTCGTGAGCAACGTCTGGCTGGACTGCACGATCAGCTCAAGCCTGGACGGCCGCGTACGCACACCGAGGATGACGTTGCGGCGCTGTTGAACGCGGCGCTGGCGAGCCGTCCGAAGGGCGCCACGCACTGGAGCGTACGCGAGCTTGCCGGTGAAACGGGTATCTCCAAGAGCACCGTGCAGCGCTACCTCGCGCTCTTTGGCGTACAACCTCATCGCTCCCGAGCCTTCAAGCTCTCGACCGACCCCTTTTTCATCGAGAAGCTGCGCGACGTGGTCGGGCTTTATCTCAATCCACCGGAAAATGCCTTGGTTCTGTGCGTGGATGAGAAGAGCCAGGTGCAGGCGCTCGAGCGCACTCAGCCGATGCTGCCGATGGGACTCGGATACGTGGAAGGGGTCACGCACGACTACATCCGCCACGGCACTACGACGCTCTTTGCCGCCTTGGACATCGCCAACGGCCAGGTCTTCACCCAATGCAAAGCCCGCCATCGGCACCAGGAGTTTTTGAGCTTCCTGCGCCACATCGAAGCGAACATTCCGCAGCAGCTGGATGTGCATCTGGTTGTCGATAACTACGGCACGCACCGGCACGCTCGCGTCAAAGCCTGGCTGGCTCGCCGTCCGCGCTTCCACGTGCACTACACCCCGACCTACTCCTCCTGGCTCAATCAGGTCGAGCGCTGGTTTGGACTGATCACACAACGCGCTATCCGTCGCGGCTCCTTCGAGTCCGTGCCGGATCTGAAACGCAAGATCAACGAGTTCGTCGAACACTACAACCAACACCCGAAGCCATTTATGTGGACCGCTACCGCCGACTCGATCCTCGCGAAATTAGAGCGTCTTGGCAAAGTTATTTGCGGGACATCACACTAGGTCCTTGCAGTCCAGGTGGGATGTGGTTTCCGAAGAATCGGTCGACCGAGTACCCGGCAAGATAGAACCGTCCGTGGTCGTACGTCACTGCCACTTTCAAGAAAGCACCCGTTGCGGACTTTGTCGTCGTCGCCTCATACCAGCAAGTCGCGGTGCGAATCATGCGACCGGCTACTAACTGTCCGCCGACAGTTGCGTTGCGGTATTCATAGTGTGAAATGCCCCCGAACATCTCGCGAATGTGCCTTAGTGCACCCAACAGCTCTGCTTGACTGTAGGCGCTCCGCATGACCGGAGCAAAATTCTCATAGAGACTTTGCCCGTCATTTGCGGTGACCGCTCTCGCCATGGAGTTGGCGTAGACCCGCACGGGATCGGTCTG
>DASQRJ010000235.1:0-6090 GCA_035642955.1 Acidobacteriaceae bacterium | reverse complement strand
TTACATAGTTAGAGTAATTGAATCCGCCATTGGTGGTCGCCGCATTGGCTTCGTAAAAGACACGACCGAAAAAGTGCACATTCCAAGGGCCGTTCCAGTCGAGGCGTCCGGTCGAAAACGTGTCCCGATACGGTGAGGGTATGTTGGGAAAGGCAGCGGCCAATCCCGTCAAGGGCGCCAGGAGGCCGGATGCCGCAGAGGCATCCTGCTTGATGCGCTCGGAGTTCGCGAAGAAGAAGAGCTTGTCCTTAATGATCGGGCCGCCAACCGCGCCACCGAACTGGTTGCGCTGAAAGGGGGAGACGAATCCCTGGTTGCTCGCGAAGCCGGCGCGGTAATCCTGAAAATTGTAAAAAAGGTTGCCATGGACGCCGTTGGTGCCGGAATCGGTAGCCACAATGACCTGGCCGGTGCTGCCCAGATCGTTGCCCACGTCCGCGGTGGAGCGCACGATCTGAAACTGGCCGATGGCGCCTTCCGACACGTTCACGATGGTGGTGCCGACGTTCTCGTCAGTGATGTCCTGACCATCCAACAGGATGCGGGTCGTGCGTCCTGAAGTTCCACTGAAAGAGAGACCGGAGTAGCCGGCCTTGGTGGGATCGAAGTCGCTGCCGTCTTGTAATTGCACGCCGGGCTCGAGCTGCGCCAGGTCGAGGAAGTTGCGGCCGTTGATCGGCAGCGTCTGGATCTGCTGCTGAGTAATGACGTCCTGGACGTTGGACTGAGACTCCTGGATCTGCACCGCCCCGGCATCGACCTGCACGGTCTCGGCACTATTACCCACCTCCAGCTTGACGTTTCCGCTCGTCGTTACATTGATCTGAACGATGGTCTTGATCTGAGTCTCGCGAAAACCGGGAGCCGACACGCTGACCGTGTAGTTACCGGGAATCTGCGGCCCGGAGGCATAAAAGCCCGAACTGTTCGATTGGGAGTTGTGGACGGCCCCGGTATCCATGTTCGTGATGGTGACCTTGACGTTAGGAACGGCGGCGCCAGAGGAGTCCGTCACCGTCCCCTGAATCGCGCCGTTGAGGGCCGTCGCCTGAGCGAATGCGGCGGGGGTGGGGAAGGCGACAGAGCCGAGGATCAACGATGCCAGAGCGAGAATGCCGGCCGCTCCTGCCTTCTGAAAACCAATCTTTTTAAACGAATACGAATCCAACGAGAATCTCCTCCTGCTGACCATGTAGCTTAGTAAGCACGTTACATGCCAGTTAACAGGAGGGCCATTTCGTTTATATATCAGTTATTTACGCATGTAATACTGGAGGGTAAATCTTAATTCGCGGAGTCTGGTACAGAAATACGTAGAAATGATCCAGATATATCAATAGACGGGTCAGCCGGCGATTTGTCTCGCCGTTAGGAAAAGCTCCGCCGAAGAATCGGCGGACCACAGTATTACCGAAAATGCTTTAGCGATTGAGCGCCCGGCGAATGATGGCTTCCAGGGCCTGCTTGTGTGCGGCATACTCCACTTCGCCCACATTCCCTCTGGCGCGGTCCGCTTCGAGCGCGAAAAGCTCCTCTTTGAGCGAGTTGAGCAGGCTGCGGGTATGGTCCTCAGGATCGGGTGGCGGCGGCGCAACCGGTACCGGGGCGACGGTTGCCGGGAGCGGAGAGCCCTGCGTCCAGGTGAGTGGGGCCGCATATTGCTCGGGGGCGGGAGGCTGCTCCTGAGCGACGGGGGTCTCTTCTGCCTGTTGCGCCGGACGACGCAGGAAGAACGCAGCCGCAATGACCAGCAGCAGGCCAACTCCGGAGAGGATCCACCACTTGTACTTGTTGAGCGGATCCGGGGTGTCGATGGGGGTGCCGAGGCCGCCACCCGGCCGATTATCGTTCGTAGCCGGCGGAGCTCCAGGCTGGCCGTTGGCGGCCTGCGCGGTTTGCACATCGCGCGGCAGCGCTCCCGAGCCGGAGACGGAGAAGCCCAGCGCCTGGGCCGGGGTCACGTTCTTGGCCACAAAGGTCTGCGCGTTGATGTCGTCGTTGATGGGCTGGTAGGGTGCGGATGGGTCTGGCGTGAAGGTCATGCTCTTTGGCACCATGACGACCACGTTGTCCGCTGAGCCAGCCAGTTTGGGGGCAAACTTCGCCGACCCGGAGTACGGCAGGCTATAGGTGACCTGGAACTGGGTTTCGCCAGGACGCAGCGGAAAGAGATAGGCGTAATGCCCCTTCTCGCCCATCGGCGCAGGCGAGGATGCGACGGGCATGCCGCCCGGGCCCATCGCCGCCGCGCCTTCGACCTTCGCGTCCGGAGGCAGGTAAATCTCGTAGGAATGGCTGGAGAACTGTGTCCGGGGCGGAGTGGAGTCGTTCTTGACGAAATAGCTCTGGGTGACGTGCAGCCCTTGCGGATCGGTTTCAACCCGGATGACATTCGCTTCCGTGGTGATACCGGGAACCGTGGGGGCTACGTCGAAGACCTGCACATCGACGTTCGTAGTATTGGGCGGGGCGGGCTGGAAGTAGGACGCCTTCTCATGGTCGACGCGGATCAGGTGCATGCCCTGATCGGGCACGTCGATGGAATAGTGCCCATGCGCGTCGGTCTTGGTGCGTGCCGTCTCCTGCATGCGCTGCTGCAGCGAGATCAGGATCACGTCGTCGCCCACGGAAGGCTTGTTATTCGTGCCGTTGGTGACTGCGCCCTTGATGGTGGCAGCCAGCGCAGAAGGGGCGAGGAGAAGGGCAATCGAGAGCGAAATCTGGAGCAGGCGTTTCATGTCGGAGTCTGCGGATAAGAATACTGCGAAGTTACCGGATTGCGGATGATTTGCTTGGCGAGTTAACACTTCAGGGACGTATAGAGCCGCTCGGCACAGACCAGGGAATCAGGCCCGGCGCATGGCAGGCTGGTGGAGACGCTCCATCTCAGACAACACCTGGGCGGCTTCGGCTTCGAGCGCTGCGCGCTGCGCGGTGTAGTCCTCTTCCGGATACTTGCCGGCGCGATATTCGAAGTTCAGATCGCGGAGATTGTCGTAAAGAACGGCCTTTTGTTCTTCGAGGAAGTCGAGGCGCGTCTTGACCCGCTGGGCGGCGACATTGCGATCGGGGTAGAAGACATAGACGAAGAGCGCGGCGGTGAAGAGGGCACAGACGGCGAGGATCATAGGAAGTCGCCTCCGGTTTCGCGGCGAATGCGCTGCTCGAGCACGAGGGTGTGGGGATCGGTGGCCGGCGCCGGCATGGCGACAGCGCGCGGACGCCAGCGGCGGACGATGAAAAAGACGCCGCCAATGCCAAGCAGCAGCACGATAGGCGGCACCCACCAGGAGAATTGGTTGAGCCGGGTGAACATGGGCGCGGCCAGCGCGGTGGGACCGTACTCGTCCTGAAAGGCGTGAAAGATGGTGGTGTCGTCGTCACCCTTGCCGATGGAAGCCGCCAGCTGGGCACGCATTTTATCCGAGTCGGGACATCCGACATGGTTGCACTCGCCGAGTATCTGGTTGCAACCGCAGGCGCACATCAGCTTATGGCTCAGCTTGTCAAAGCGCGCGCCGTTGACGGTTTCGGCGGCATGTGCGCCAAAGGCGACGACGGCCGCAACGACGATGAGGTGCAGGGTGGAGCGGAGGCGTGAAAAGCGGATCGCTCCACTTCGCTTCGCTGCGGCGGGGATGACGAGGCGTGTGCGCTTCAATCGCCACCTCGCAGTGTGACGGGCTCACTCACCAGCGGCCTCGCCTTTGCCTTGGCCGGTTCGCGCGGACGTGCCGGCGAGAGCACCGTGGTGAGGTTTGGCACCAGGGCCACCAGCGTGCCAACGATGACGATAACGACGCCGATCCAGATCCATGCCACGAGAGGATTGAGGAAGACCTTGATGATGGGGCGGTTGGTATCGGGATTCTGGCCGGCGTAGATCACATACAGGTCCCAGGCCAGGGTGGAGTGATTGGCCACCATGGTTTGTACCTGCTGCGAGGCGGCGTAAAAGCGCTTTTCCGGCGCAAGCTGGGTAATCTTCTTTCCGCCTCGGTAGACATCGAGCAACGCGTACTCGCTGTCGTAGTTGGGATTCGTGTCCTGCGTGTAGTCCTGGCAGACCAGCGTGTAGGGCCCGACTTTCATCGACTGGCGGAAGTCCATCTCCTGCTCGGTGGAGCGGTTGAAGGCCGAGCCCGCGAGACCGATGAAGATGACAACGACGCCGAAGTGGACGATGTAACCGCCGTAACGCCGGGTGTTCCGCTGGATCAGCAGAAGGATTGCAGAGAAGAGATTCTTGCCGGTCTGCACCTTCAAGACGTGTGCGCCGCGCAGAAACTCCGAGGAGATGGCGGTGATGACCCCGGCGGCGACGGAGAAGACAACGAAGGAATACAGCGGGCCTTGATCGTGCCATGGCCGCTCGCCAATGGCGAGCAGCGCGACCGCGGTGGCGATGGTGGCGATGGAAGGCAGCACGAAGTTGCGGCGGATTGAGCGCAGCGATGACGAGCGCCATGCGAGCAGCGGGCCGAGGCCCATCAGCGCCAGCAGGCCGAGACCGATTGGAATGGCGATGCGGTTGTACCAGGGCGCCCCGACGGTGACCCGGTTGCCCTGCACATACTCGCTGATGACGGGAAAGAGCGTGCCCCACAGGATGGTGAAGCAGGCGGCGAGGAAGATGATGTTGTTGAACAGGAAGCTGGATTCGCGCGAGACCAGCGATTCGATTTTGCGATCCGACTTGAGATGGTCGCGCTGCAGGATGAAGGTGAAGATGCAGACACCGAGCACGATGAAGAGAAATGCATAGAACCAACTACCGATGGAGGACTGCGCGAAAGCGTGCACGGAGCTGACCAGACCGGAGCGAGTCAGTAGAGTGCCGAGAATCGAGAGCATGAAGGTGGAGAAGATCAGCCACACATTCCAGTTCTTCATCATGCCGCGCTTTTCCTGCATCATCACCGAGTGCAGAAAGGCAGTTCCGGTGAGCCAGGGCATGAGCGAAGCGTTCTCGACCGGGTCCCAACCCCAATACCCGCCCCAGCCCAGCACCGAATAGGCCCAGTGCGCGCCGAGGAAGATGCCGCAGGTAAGAAAGAGCCAGGTCACCATGGTCCAGCGACGCGTGATGTGAATCCATTTCTCTCCCGGATAGCGCATCATCAGCGCGCCCAGCGCGAAGGCGAAGGGCACGGTGAAGCCGACGTAGCCGAGATAGAGCATCGGGGGATGGATCACCATCTCCGGAAACTGCAGCAGTGGATTCAGGCCGAAACCGTCTGCGGGAACGGCGCCCTGCACCAGCGCGAAGGGCGGCGCGGCGAAGTTCAGCAGCAGGAGAAAGAAGACCTGGACCCCGGCGAGGATGGTCGAGGCGTATGCGGTGAGCCGGACGTCTACCTTGTGCCGCGCGCGGAGCACGAATCCGTAGGTAGCCAGCAGCCACGCCCACAGCAGCAGCGATCCTTCCTGGCCGGACCACAGCGCAGCGAACTTGTAGGGTCCGGGCAGCGCGCGATTGGAGTGATGGAGGATGTAGGAGACTGAAAAATCATTTGTGAAGGCGGCCCAGACTAGGGCGAACGCCGCAGCCGTTACAGCGAAAAAGCTGGCGATGCCGGCGCGGCGGGCGGTCTCGGCCAGACGCTCCGGGGCGATGCGGGTGCGTGCACGAACCGCGAGCTGACGCAGGGCGAAGGCGCCGGCGAGCAGAGTATAAGCACTCAGCGCGAGGGCAAGAAGCAGAGAGAAGCTACCAAAGACGGGCATAGGCCTGCATCGATTGTCGCAAAGCGCGAGGAGATGCGCCAATCCGCGAAGTCAAACCGGCGAATCGGGTGAGGGGTAGCGAGATTTGGGTTGAGGGGGCCGGATCAGGCGGTCTGATCGTAGGGCGGGAAGAGCAGGGTGCGTGAGAGCTCGATAAGTTCCTGGGGCTGGATAGGCTTCAGCCGGAAGGACACGTCCATGCCCTGGTACTCCGATTCGGCCTCGGGAAGACCGCTCAGCACAATGACGGGAAGCGTAAAGGACCGCTCGCGCAACTTTCTCACCAGTTCGGGACCGGTCATTTCAGGCATGCAGTGATCGGTGATGACCATGCTGAATTGTTCGCCCGAATCGAACCTCGCC
>DASQRJ010000234.1:0-3502 GCA_035642955.1 Acidobacteriaceae bacterium | reverse complement strand
GTCACCAAGGCCGAGGCAGTCCCTGGGGGCATGCAACTGACCTTCGACGAAACGCTCTCTCCCGCAGTCGGGAAGGGCGCACTCTTCTGTCTGAGCGCGACCAACCAGGCGCAGTTGAAAATGGATGACTGCAGCTTCGGTGGCGGTCCTTACGCCGGGTTGGTTGCGCAGTCACGCATCCGCGTCGGAAACAGCAGTTTCAATGGCTATGCCGGACCGGCCATCCTGCTGGCGCCCGATCCGGAACATATGCGTGGCCCGGAGGTGGAGAACATCCACATTACGGATTCCATGTTTACGCAGTGCAACCTGGCGCCCGGGGAGAAACGGGGCGCGATCACGATCGATACCCAGCCCGAGCGCAGCCAGGCGGCCGCACCGGCCGGCCGCATCAACGAAGGCATCACCGTGCAACGCAATAGCTTCCACGATCTGGGTGGCCCCGGGATCTACTGTGCCGGAGCGACGTGGCTGGATGTGGAGTCGAACCGCTTCCACAATTGCGATATGCTCCGGTCCGCCGGAGAAGCACCGCGCGCCATCGTGCTGCGCAACCTTGACCAGAGCACGATCACGACCAATGAAGCGACCGGCGCTGCCAGGATCGTGATGACCGACTGTACGGAGACGGTGAAGGTGGGCGACAACGGCCCGCTGATCAACATGAACGCGACCAGTTAGCCGAAATTCTTTCGATCCTACTGCTCCGCTCCGAACAACCGCGAGAAAAACCGGCCGACACGACGGAAGATGTTGCGCGACGGCGGCTTTTGCTCCGCTGCCGGTTGGGGTGTACGTGCGATGGCCGTTTGCGTCGCGATCGCGGAGGAGACGGGTGCCGATCCCGGCGGCGGCGCCGGCTGCTGCGGCGGGGGCATCTCGGCGGCCGGCGCGGGCGCGGCGGACGACGGTGGCGGAATGGCGGCAACGTCGGCTCCGGTTGCACCGCCGGTGCCGGCGGTCTCGCTCACTGTAGGGAGGTTGCCGTTGTACTGGAAGGGCACCGCGACCTGCGCATGCACTTCACCTGGCGCGGCGACCGGGGTGGTTGGCGGCAGCGGCGGCTTGGCCAGGCCCTCGCTGACCGCGAGCGGGAATGCGGTATCGGCCGGGCTCGAGGAGGGTCCGCCCACCGGGTGACCCGGGGCTGCCCCGACCGGCGCCGGTGTTCCGGCATCGGCCACGGAGACAGGCACCGGGCAGCCGCATGGCTCGTGCTCCGTGTCCACTACCTCGCGCAGGCTGCCGTGCAGGAAGCTGACATGCTGGCCCGGCTGTACCCGGTAGAGGCCGCCCTCCAACTGGCTGGTGACCGTGATGTACGGCGCGTTGGGACCGCGATTGTCGATGCAGGTATCGCCCTGCCGGCTTACCCGGATGGCGAGATCGGCCTCGCCCGGCCCGGAGATCAGGATGCGCAGGTCCGGCGTCAGCAGAACATCGGAGTACTTGCCGGTTTCGTAGCGGGCTTCGATCGCTCCACGGTCGAGAGCGAGCAGCAGCCCGGTGTCATCCGTCGCCTGAATGGAGCGGTCGCGGGCCAGATGGACGCTGGTGGTGGCGCACAGCTGGAGTTCGCCGCCGCGGTTGAGCGTGATGGGCACAGTCTCGCTCCCGGCGGTGATGGTGCTGCCATTGCCCAGTTGCAGATCGCCGTTGGCGACGTGTACGTCTCCCGAGATCTGCACCCCGGCCGCCTGCAGGGTCTGCGCGCGGGTGCTCGCGATATAGGGGGACGGAGCCGGAGCCTGCCCCGCCAGGGACAGGGCCGGGGTCAGTACGGCGAGGGTGCTCAACAGCCGGAAGGGCCGCGTCTGCCACGAATTTGGCATGGTCTCAATCAGCAGATATGTTTCTCTAGAGCAGGATTTCCCACGATGTATCCCCAAGCCAGGAGACGGGACGCGGCTTTTTCGTTAAGAAAAGCCGCTCTGCAGGAAACCCCGGCTAGGCATGGTTATGGGAAATCTGCTCTTACCATTGTAGCGACGCAGGCCGGTAGCCGGCGTCGCAGGCACCAGGAGCGAGAGACAGTTGAGCAACCAGCAGAACGGCGCCGGGGGAGATCGGGCGAAGGCGCCGGGAGTTGTCCCTGTCGGGACGATGAAACAGGCCGATGCGGACCGTTATATCCAGTTCGGCTGCGGCCTCTGCGCGCCGGCCACATGGCGCAACTTCGATGCCGGCCCCGCCTTCTGGATTGAGCGCAATCTCCCCATCCTGAAGCCCACATTGCTCAAGCGCGGATTTCCCGACTATCCCCGCAATATCGAGTACGGAAACGTGATCAAAGGGCTGCCGGTCGCGCCGGCATCTGCTGCGGCCGCTTATTGCTCCCATGTGCTGGAGCACCTGGCGCTCGATGAATTTCGTAGGACGCTGCGGAACGTCTTCAGTTATCTGCGGCCCGGCGGGACATTCCGCTTCGTGCTGCCGGATCTGGAAGGGCTGGTGCGCGCCTATGCCAATTCGTCGGACGCCGAAGCGGCAAGCCGGTTCATGCGCGAGTCCTACCTCGGCGTGGATTCGCAGGGCAAGGGAATGTCGCGGCTGCTGAAAATGCTCTTTGGGCGCAGCGCGCACCTCTGGATGTGGGATGAAAAAAACATGACCCGCGAACTGGCCGCCGCAGGATTTACCGCGATCCGCCGTGCGCGTATGGGCGACAATCCTGACCCGCACTTCGCCGACGTGGAAGATGCCGGCCGTTGGGAGAACTGCCTGGGCATGGAATGCCAGCGTCCCGCTTAGGCTGTTTAGAGACCAGAGACGAAAAGAACGAGCAGTGTAGCCGCAGTCGCCAGGTGCAGCAGGATGTGTGCCGTGTTCGGGACAATTCCATTGCGCTCCGGCAGAAATGAGTGTGTGTTGCCAAACATCTGCCGGTAACGCAGCGCCCGCTCGGGATCGGCTTTGAAAAGATAGGGCACCCACCATGCCTGAAGCTGGCCGAAGAAGAGAAGGGCATAGCTGATCCACAGCCACATGACCAGCCAGTGCGGATAGGCATTCCCGAAATACTTTGCGCTGAAGATAAGGCCCACGGTGAACGGCGTGCTTTGCACGAGGGTGACGATCGTCAGGCGTTGCCATGAGTCCGCCCTACGCACCGCGGCGACATCGTTGAGACGGCCGAGCGGGATCCAATCGTGAATCCACAGGAATGCGACCTGAAATGTCTGCAGGGCGATCAGCGTTATTTCCAGCGGAGTGCCGATCATGCTTGGGCCATTCTTTCTTTTCCGTACGTTACCATCGAGCGCGATCGCCCATTCTGCGTCTTCAGGCAACACCCCGTGACGCGGCGGAATCTCTTGCGAGATGCGCACGAACCGAGTCTTTCGAAAGCCCGGCACGGCAACGCTCCACACTTGTAAGCCCTCTGTCATCAAGATCGAGAAGCATCGCAGGATGCACTGGAAACGCGCTGCGCGTCTTACCGCAGTGGCTGTGCTGATGCTCCTTGTCGGAGGATGCACCCGGAAGAAGACTGAAGCCAGCA
>DASQRJ010000233.1:0-5555 GCA_035642955.1 Acidobacteriaceae bacterium | reverse complement strand
AGGCGACCGTACGCGCGCTGGATAGCCACGGCATCACGATTGCGAATGTCCGCGACGATCTCATGCTTTACTCCTACATCATCAACCCCACTCATGCTTCCCATCGTCTTGCCGACGTGGTGGCGCGCTTCACCGGCAGTTCGTTGTCAGAGACGGGCGAGCGGCAACTACCCGAGCAGGCGGCGGCAATTCACCTGCTGTCTGAAAGCATGCGCCGCGATGTGGAAGAGATACACGCGCTCGAAGTATACGAGACGGTCGACCTTCCGCTTGTCCCGGTGCTGCTGGGAATGGAACGCGCGGGCGTCAGGATTGACGTGAATGTGCTTGGAGGCTTGGCCAAGGATCTGAATGCGGAAATGTCCCAGGTGAGCGAGCAGATTTTTGAGCAGGCTGGACAACGCTTCAACCTGAATTCGCCCAAACAATTGGGCGATGTCTTATTCAACAAGATGCATCTGCCGAAGCCGCTGAAATATGGCAAAGGAAAGGTTGTTTCGACGGCGCAAGATGTCCTCGAAGAACTGGCGTTGCATCATCCAGTGCCGGCGCAAGTCCTGGCTTATCGGCAATTGGCGAAGCTGAAGTCGAACTACGTGGATTCTCTTCCATTGCTTGCTGACAGCGAAGGACGCGTCCACACGACTTTCAACCAGGTTGGCACAGCAACCGGCAGACTCTCCTCCACGAATCCAAATTTGCAGAACATCCCGATTCGCACAGAGAAGGGAAGGGAGATTCGTGCTGCGTTCATCGCCTCGCCGGGCCACGTGCTCTTATCTGCGGATTACTCGCAGATCGAGCTTCGGCTGATGGCGCACTTCTCTGACGATCCTCTGCTGGTTCAGGCATATCGGACAGGGCAGGACATTCACACGCTGACAGCGTCGGAAGTCTTCGGCGTTCCGGCGTCGTCGATGAGCAAGGAGACACGCAATCGCGCCAAGGCGGTGAACTTCGGCATCGTCTATGGCATCTCTCCTTTCGGGCTTGCGGCGAATCTGAATATTCCTCAGGCCGAGGCCAAGCTCTACATCGAAACTTACTTTGCAAGATACGTTGGTGTGCGTCGATTTATCGATCGTCTACTTGAAGAGACGCGCACAACCCAACGGGTGCGTACCCTGTTCGGCCGTGTGCGGCCGATTCCCGACATCCAGAGCCGCAATCCCAATTTACGAGGCTTTGCCGAGCGCACGGCCGTGAATACGCCGCTGCAGGGAACTGCGGCCGACCTTATCAAGGTCGCGATGATCCGGATTGACCGGACACTGCGTGAACAGAAACTGCAGACCAGGATGACACTGCAGGTCCACGACGAGTTGTTATTCGATGTACCCGAAGATGAGGTCGACGCAGTCCGTACACTTGTGAAGCACGAAATGGAAAACGTCATCGAACTCAATGTCCCTATTGTGGCCGACGTCGGCGTCGGACAGAATTGGCGGGACCTTAAGTGACAGTTTTAGGCGCCAAGGGTGCTGCGGATCGCCTGCGCAATGCGTTCCGCGTGCCGCTCCATCTCCTCACGCGACTCCGCTTCTATCATCACGCGGGCGAGTGCCTCGGTGCCGCTGTAACGCACGACGACGCGCCCTTTGCCGTGTAGTGCCGATTCTGCTTCGTGGATGCGCTCGCTGACCTCGGGAATTTGCTCCAATGGCTGCTTCTCTCGCACCCGCACATTCACGATCACCTGCGGAAAAACCTTCAGATCGGCGACGAGCTGGTGCAACGCCTTGCCAGAGCGCTGCACGATGTCGAGCACAAGCAGCGCGGTCAGCAGGCCATCGCCGGTGGTGCTGTGCGCGGGGAAAAGGATGTGTCCGGACTGCTCCCCGCCCAGAGTGGCATCATGCTGGCGCATCATCTGCAATACATACTTATCCCCGACCGGCGCACGCAGCATGCGGATGTGGTTCAAACCGAGTGCGGCCTCCAGGCCCATGTTGGACATCGTCGTGGCGACGACGGTGTTGTCCTTGAGAGCTCCGCGCGCCTGCAGATCACGCGCAGCGAGCAGCAATACGGCGTCGCCGTTGACGACATTTCCATTTGCATCTGAAAAAAGCGCGCGGTCCGCATCTCCATCAAGCGTGATGCCAACATCCGCTTTGCGCGAAATGGTCTCAGCCGCGACGATCTCCGGATGCAGCGCGCCGCATTGTTCATTGATATTGCGCCCATCCGGATGGGAGTGCGTCAGGTGAAGGGTGCCGCCAAGGGTCGCGAATAGCTCAGGCGCGATGGCAGACGCAGCGCCATTTGCGCAATCGAGGACCACACTCTTTCCGTTGAGGTTAAGGCTCGGCACTACCTGACGAAGAAACGCCTCATAATCATGACGGTGGCTGGAGTGCACCGGCAGTCGCTTCGTCGATGTGTGAGAGGAAAAGGAAGGATCGGCCAGGCGCCGGAAGATTTCCTCTTCAATTTCCAGTTCCTGCTCATCGGGGAGTTTGTAGCCATCGTGCCCAAACACCTTGATTCCATTGTCCCGCCACGGATTGTGCGAAGCGGAGATGACAATGCCCGCATGAAATCCATGTTTGCGCGCAAGAAAGGCGATTCCCGGCGTTGTGATGACGCCGGCGCTCTGCACCGTAGCCCCTCCTTCGCGCAGTCCATTGGCAATGGTTGCGCTGATCCAATCGCTCGATTCGCGGGTATCCATGCCCAGAATCACGCGCGGAGTGGAGGCAGCACGAGAAAGAGTATGCGCAAGAGCTAGTCCTACTGCGTGAATCGTGCGCGGGTCGAGTGGGGGCTCGCCCGCCACTGCGCGAATTCCATCGGTTCCAAAAAGCTTTCTCATATTTTGTCTTCTGTCTGTACCACTGTGCTCGTGACTGTCCCTCGTGCAAGCCTTGTCCTCAGTATCTCTCCGGTCGTGACTGCGGAAGCTGCGCGCACCAGTTGTCCGGTGGATGTAACGGTGAGGCTATAGCCGCGCTCGAGGACGGAGAGCGGCGAGAGCGCAGCCAGGCGGCCTTCGAGTTCCCTGTGGGCCGCACTTGCGCGCTCCGTGCCGGTCACGACAGCGATCCTGCCGCGCGAGTCCAGGTGGTCGATCGCCTGGCGCAAACGATGGCAGCGATGTGCAGGCGATTGCATCAGCAAGCGATTCGTCAGCGTCTCCCTGACGCGATCGGCCGCGAACAGGCGCCTTTGCATTGAGCGATCCAGCCGCTGCGTGGCAGTTATGCACAGCTCGCTGCGAGAGTGAAGGGTCTGGAACCTGCTTTGTTGCAGGAGACGTCCGTGGAGTCGCTGCAGGTCAGCGGCCTTTGCGTGCAGCAGCCCCTGCCAAGCGTTCGCCACCCGGAACTGTTGCTCGTCGACGCGCTGTTGTGCGCGATCCAACTGCCTCCGCATGCGGGTGATGGCGGCTTCCGGCGATACCGCGGCGAATCGGCGCTGCGCAAGTGCGATGGAATAACGGCAGGCGCGCAAGAGCCGCAGTTGCAGCTCCTCGATGCGCTGCTCCACGCCATGCTGCAGCGCGGTAAGCAACTCGGCCGCAGCGGATGGCGTTGGAGCGCGGAGGTCAGCAACGAAGTCAGCGATGGTGAAGTCCGTCTCATGTCCGACCGCTGAGACGACAGGAATCGCGGAGCCGGCGATGGCTCGCGCGAGGATCTCCGTATTGAACGGCGCGAGATCCTCAGCCGAGCCGCCACCGCGAGCGATGACGATGGCATCGACGGTCTTCGCCTGGTTGAAATGAAAGATGCCGGAGGCGAGTTCACCGGCCGCCTGCTCGCCTTGCACGGAGGCGGGATACAGCATCACATCGAGACCAGCGTGACGTCGGCCGACGATGTTGAGAAAGTCGTGAATGACGGCACCCGATAGGGACGTGACGATGCCAATGCAGCGAGGAAATGGTGGCAGAGCACGTTTGCGGGACGCGTCGAAGAGGCCCTCCTCCTGCAACTTCTTCTTCAACTGCTCAAATGCGAACTGCAGCGATCCGGCGCCTACCGGTTCGAGTGTCTCAGCGACGAGCTGAAGCTGACCACGCTCTTCATAGATCGAGATGCGGCCACGCACCAGGACGTGCAAAGAAGCCTCGGGACGAAAGCGAAGGAGGGTCGCCTGTCGGCGAAAAAGAACCACCGGAAGCTGCCCCTGTTCATCTTTCAGGGTGAAATAAACGTGTCCGGAGCTGGCGTTGCGTAAATTTGAGATTTCGCCTTCAACCCAGCAGTCGGGGTAGGCTTGCTCGACATAGCCACGGATTTCCATGACCAGGGCGCTGACGGTCCAGATGCGTCGCGGCGCCTGCTGCCGCTCAACGGGGAAGAGCAGTCCCAACTGGTCTATGGGCGTATCGCGAGACGCGCTGCGAGACTCATCGTTTTCTGAAAACGGATGTGCCAAACGATGAGTCTACACCGGTAATGCACACAGCTCAGACGCGGCGTTTTCCCGTGTCCCTGGACTTCGCTTCGATCATCAGATGGAGTTGATCGATGGCTCGCTGCAAGGCGTCCAACTCGAATGGGCGAATGGGCGCACCCGATTCCAGCATTATCTCGGCATGCCGGGCAAGATTTGTACCATCAGGCAGGCCAAAGGTGCCCAGGATGCCGGCAAGCTTGTGAGCTGCATCCGCACCCGCGCGGCGAGCGTTCTTGTCCGCCGGATTGGTCCGCAATATGCGATGCGTCGTGCGCAGTACGTCCAGCCGTTCGCTGATGGTTTCCCGGCTCCGCGACCAAAGCGTCGCAAGCAGGTCGTGAAGTTTACCTGTAACCTCTTCAGGAGCGGCGTGAGGGGGGCGAGGATCTGGCATGAAAGTCTCCTAATGGACCTGGGGCCAACCCAGAGTTTGCGAGACCTGCGTCGAAAGCGTCAGGGGATCGAAGGGTTTGAACAGAATTCCCGCGACACCCAGTTCCGCAAAACGGCGCTGGTCGGAGCCCTGAACCTTGGCAGTGAGCAAGATAACTGGAATCTTTGCCGTCTTCGGATTCTTCTGCAGCTGAAGGAAGGTCGTGGGACCGTCCATCGCCGGCATCATCACATCCAATAGGATAGCGTCTGGGCTCTCTTTTTCGGCCTGTTCCATCCCCTGCATTCCGGAGTTGGCCAGCATCACTTCCCAACCAGCGACCGTCTCCAGGCTCAATCCAGCAACCTGACGGATATCTTCTTCGTCATCAATGATGAGTATGCGGCGTGTCATAGGAATTCGAAACCATATACGAGGGCATGCCGGGGACTGCAAAGCCGGACGTGTGCACATTCTGCGAGGGTGCACGCAACATGGCAAGTACTAATGACTCTACCTCCTGGGCTTGCACCCGGGCTTTGGTGAGAAAGTTCGTTGGACCAAGCTGAAGCTGTGCACGTTCGGCATCGCTCAGATCACGAGCTGAGTACACAAGAAGTGGAAGAGAATGCAATTCCGGATGATGCCGCAGCCGATCCACGAGGCTGAATCCATCGCCGTCCGGCAAGCCAACGTCCAGGATCATCAAACTCGGAGTGAACGAAGCGCATAGCTCCAGTGCCGCCTGGCGGGTGCTGGCATGTAGAACGTGCACTCC
>DASQRJ010000232.1:0-5063 GCA_035642955.1 Acidobacteriaceae bacterium | reverse complement strand
TGCGGCAGGCTGGGTAACGTTACACCTGCCCCCCACCCCCCTCCCGGCACCGGAGGCCATGTCATAAGCGGCACCGAATCATGGGTTTAGGGCGCTTCCCGAGGGCTAAAATCGTCCAAACAAAGGAGTTATCCGCAAAATCTTCATTCGATTGGGGTTAGCCAAGGCATTTGCCGCGCTGGCCAGCGATGGGGCGATTGCCTTCCCGTCACTCCTTATTCAAGGCTAGCAGTTTGGCCTTATAGATTTGGCAGGTTTCTGCGCTGGCCAAGTGGACGGGTTCAGTTTTGGGACTTGCCGCTGTTAGTCCGAGTGGAGGATGGAGACGAGGTCGGTGTTTGCGGCGTGGGATGCCGGGATGGTGCTGGCGAGCAGGGCGACGACGGTCATCAAGATCCATGCGAGTGAAAAGGAAAGGGCATCGTGCGGCTGGACGCCAACCAGCATGCTGGTGAGCAGCTTGCTGAGAAGAAAAGCGGCGGCGAGGCCGAGGACTCCGCCGACGGCGATGAGGCGCGCAGCCTGCGCGACGATGAGCCCGAGCAGGGCGCGGCGGGATGCGCCGAGTGCGAGGCGGATGCCCATCTCCTGCGTGCGTTGCGAGACGGAGTAGGCGAAGACGCCATAGACGCCGACGGCGGAGAGGATGACGGCGAGCGCGGCGAAGCAGGCGATGAGCAGCATGATGAGCCGGCGCTGGGCGACCTGGCTTGCGACGCGCTGATCCATGGTCTGGATGTCGAAGAGCGGTTCTTGCGGGTCGACAGCGAGGACGGCCTTGCGCATGGCGTTGGCGAGGAGGGTGGGATCGGCGGTGGAGCGGATTGCGATGTTGATCTCGTCTGACGGAGACTGCGACTCGGGAAGGTAGAACTCTGGCTGTACCTGCTGTTCCAGTCCATTGTGGCGGATGTCCTGCGTAATGCCGACGATGGTGAGCGGCGCAAACTGGTCGCGTCCCACGGCCTGATTGAAATGTTTTCCGAGCGCATTGCCGGCGAAGTAGTGCATGGCAAAAGCCCGGTTGACGATGGCAACGGGCGGCGAGGTTGCCGTGTCGTTACTGCTGAAGGCCCGCCCTTGAACGATGGTGGTGCCGACGGCGTGGAAGTAATCCGGGGTGACGCTGATGTCGGGCGTCGGCTTCCACGTAGCCGCAGGAGGCGGAGGAGCGGGCGGTCCAAAGGTGATGGCGGTGTCGTTGACCCGGCCGAGCGGCAGCGCGCTGGCGATCGCAATGGATTGAACGCCGGGCAGGGCTCGTAATCGCGGGAGCAGATTGTTGATGAAGATGCGGATGAGATCGGGCGAAGGCGTGGGCATACCGTGTTCGTCGGGATGCGTATAGCGCGTACCGGAGAGACGCGTGGTGCCGGTAAGCGTATCGGAGGAGTCGAAGCCGGAATCGTAGCGCATGACGTTGACGAAGCTGCGGACGAGCAATCCGGCGGAGGCGAGGAGGATGACGGCGAGGGCGAGTTCGATGACGAGCAGGCCGTGGCGGAGAAGTCGTTGCTCGCGTGCCTGGGTGACGCGCATGGCGGCGGACTGAAGGGCGTTGCGGAGATCGAGACGCGTGCCGCTGATGGCGGGAGCGAGACCGAAGAGAAGCGTGGTGAAAAGAGCCAGACCGAGGGTGAAGGCAAGCACCCATCCGTCGACGTAGATCGATGCGCTCAGCTTGCCGAAAGGAAGCTGCAGCAGTTGCGAGAGTCGTGACGATGACGGTGACATAGCGAGTGCGGCGGTATTGCGGACGAGCGCTGTGATGACCAGGGCCAGAACGAGGCCCAGAACGGCGGCGAACGAGGAGAGCACGAGGCTTTCGACCAGAAACTGGCGGATGAGGCGAACGCGCGAGGCGCCGAGAGCGCCACGAAGCGCGATTTCGTGGCGGCGCGAGACAGCGCGGGCGAGCTGGAGGTTGGCAACATTGGTGCAAGCGATGAGCAGTACCGCGGCAACGCAGACGAGAAGGATGAGGAGCGGTTTGCGATTGTCTCCGGTGATATGGCGATTCAGAGGCTGGAGGTTTATCTCGCGACCGGCGAAGAACGACCTGAATTCAGCCGGAATCTTGTGTAAACGTGCGAGGTAGAAAGCCCGCACTTCTGCTTGTGCATGTTCGACGTTGACATCAGGGCGCAGCCGGACGATGGAGCGGATGCCGATCATGGGCTTGTCGATGGCGATGGTTGTGTCGCGGTCCAGGTCCGCTGCAGAGTAGACATCCGGTTCCAATGTGAGATCGGGAAAGCTGAAGTGAGGCGGCAATACTCCGATGATGGTCAGCAATTTGCCATCGATGGCGATGGATTTACCTACGATTGCAGGGTCGGCGTGGAAGTAAGTGCGCCACAGATGATTGCTAATCACAGTGACAGGCGGTCCTGCGGGCCGGTCTTCGTCTTCGGCAAAGAGGCGTCCAAGCTGCGGAACGACCCCGAGCATAGGGAGGAAGTTTGCAGTCACGTTGGCGCGGCCGATACGTAAGGGTCCTCCCGCGCCAGTGAGGTTTTGATTGTAATAGTAGTAGTAGCCGGCGAACTGCTCGAAGGATTTCGTATCTTTCTGTCCCGCGACAAAGTCCTGTGAGGCGAGCACGTCGTTGTGGGAGCCGGACGTTTGTGCCGAGATATACATCAGTCGGCTGGCATCGGGATACGGCAGTGGGCGCAGCAGCAATGCGTAGACGGCGGAGAAGATGGCGGTGGTTGCGCCGATGCCGAGGCCGAGCGTGATGATGGCGGTGATTGCAAAGGCGCGATTGCGGCGCAGTTGGCGCAGAGCGTAGCGGACATCCTGCCAGAGAAGCTCGAGGGTGGCGCCGGTGCGGCGATCGCGCACGGATTGCTTGACCTGCTCGATGCCGCCGAGTTCGGCGAGCGTGGTGCGGTGTGCTTCCGAGGCGGATGTTCCAGCGGCGATCTTCTCGTCGGCGAGCAGGTCCGCATACGCGCGGAGTTCGTCGTCAAGCTGGCTCTCGACCTGCGGCTTGCGGAGTAAGTTGCGGGCGAGAGATTTCAGGCGGCACCAGAGCTGCATCGCGGCCTCCTAGGTTGCCTTCAATGCGTTGGTCATGGCGGCAGCGATTCGCTGCCACTGTTCGGTTTCTTGCCCGAGTTGGCGCTCGCCTGCGCGGGTGAGGCGGTAGAAGCGGGCGCGGCGGTTGTTTTCCGACTCTCCCCAGAACCCAGTGAGCCAGCCGGCCTCCTCCAGGCGATGCAGGGCAGGGAAGAGCGAGCCGGGCTTGACCTGAAAGGTGCCGCGGGTGATCTGGTCGATGCGGCGCGAGACGCCGAGGCCGTGCAGCTCGCCGGTCTTGAGCGATTTGAGGATGAGCAGATCGAGAGTGCCCTGAAGGAGATTGGTCTGGCTGGAGGTCATGCGCTGCGTCCTATCGAATTTCTATACGTAGGCTGCGCCTCATTCCTATCGGATGTCAATAGGAGGGAATTGGCATTTGGCAAGAAAATATTCGGGATATCAAAACATTCGGATATGCAGGATTGACTTCATCATTTAAGCTGCGCATGCCCTTCCCAACAGGAGAGATATCGATGGCTACTTCCACTCCGCCGCAGCAACCTACGCCGGAACGCTTCTTCAACGCCATGAATGCCCACCAGCAGACGGAGGCTTTGAAGACTGCCGTAGAGCTGGAAGTCTTTACTGCCATTGCTGAAGGCAATACGACCGCCGCAACGATTGCGAAGCGGTGCCAGGCTGCGGAACGCGGTGTGCGCACGTTGTGCGACTTCCTGACCATTCACGGCTTTTTGACGAAGGACGGAATCGAGTTCGGGTTGGCGCCGGATACAGCGGTGTTTTTGGACCGGCAATCGCCGGCGTATATGGGCGGCGTCCTGGAATTCATGCTGAGCCCACACTCGCGCGAGGCGTTTACGCAATTGACGACAGCGGTGCGGACCGGAGGCACAGCGCTGGGCCAGGGCTCCGTGGTAGCGGAGAACCCCGACTGGGTAACATTTGCGCGCGCCATGATGCCACTGATGCGCATGCCCGCGCAGATGATGGCGGCGGAGCTGCGCAAGGACGGCGAGGCGCACAAGGTGTTGGATATTGCCGCCGGCCACGGCATGTACGGCATCGGCGTGGCGAAGGAAAATCCGGCCGCGCAGGTGTACGCGGCGGATTGGAAGAATGTGCTGGAGGTAGCGAAGGCGAATGCACAGGCGATGGGAGTGGGGGAGCGCTACCACCTGATTCCGGGAGACGCCTTCGAGACGGATTTTGGCAGTGACTACGACCTGGTGCTCATCCCGAACTTTCTGCATCATTTCGATGTGCCGAGCTGCACGACATTTTTGAAGAAGGTGCGCTCGGTGCTGAAGCCCGGCGGCCGTGCTGCGATTCTGGAGTTCATTCCCAATGACGATCGCGTGTCGCCGCCGATGGCAGCTGCGTTCAGCATGATCATGCTGGTGAGTACGCCGAGCGGTGATGCATATACGTTTGCGGAGATCGCGAGCATGGCGAAGCATGCGGGCTTTCCGCGGGTGGAGTTGTCACCGCGGGAGATGGGTCTCAACCGGCTGGCGATTGCGTACGCGTGACGGTGGGAGCTTCCGCGAGACGCGCGGCCTGGGTCAGCAGGTAGTTGCGTTCGGGAAGGCTGGCGGTCTTCTTCGCGGCTGAGCGGTAGTGCGCAATGGCGGCGGTGCGGTCGCCGGAGAGCTCGAGCAGATGGGCGCGAACGGCGTCCAGACGGTGATGGCTGGCGAGACGGCCGTCGGCATCGAGTGCGCTGAGCAGATCAAGCCCAGCGGCCGGCCCATGCACCATGGCAGCGGCGACAGCGTGGTTGAGCTTGACCATGGGATTGTCCGACATGCGCTTGAGCAAGTCGTAGAGCGCGAGGATCTGCGGCCAGTCCGTGTCTTCGGCGCGCGGGGCTTCGTCGTGGACGGCGGCGATGGCTGCCTGCAATGTGTAACTGCCGACGGAACCTTTTGCTAGCGCTCCGGTGAGGAGCGCGGTGCCTTCCTGGATGGCGCGTTGATCCCAGAGAGCGCGGTCCTGCTCGTTGAGGGGGATGAGTT
>DASQRJ010000231.1:0-6295 GCA_035642955.1 Acidobacteriaceae bacterium | reverse complement strand
TCTGCCTATCAGCACTGGGAACGCCAGCCACGCAAGCGCGCACACAGCCCAGGGCGCGACCGGTAGATATCGCCAGTTCAGATAGGTCAGGATGGGAACAACAGCAACGGAAAGACCGAGCGCAATCGCGAGCCGCGCCGGCAGGCTCCTTCGCGCAAAGCCGAGCACCCCCAGCAATGCGCCCAATACATATCCCGGCACCACAAGGAACAAGCCCAGCAGAACGAAGGCCACCGGAGTAGCTGCAATATCCCGAGCCGTAAAGTTCTGGATCGTCAATCGCCCATCCGGATGCAGCGTTCCTCGGGAGTGTACCCTCTGCGCCGGCCTCGCCGGATATGGAAGGTGGCAACTCCCGGGCACACCTTGGACCAGAGATTCGACGTAGGACAGCCTTCAGAGTCCTGAATCAGGAAATCGCGGTCCTGGCTTTGCAGAAAGCTGCCAATTTATCCCCTTCCACTCGCTACACTGGAAATAGGTCGCTTCTTTTGGAGCTGTCTTCCCTGCGAGGCACTCCGGTTCAGCGAAACGATCACGGTTCCAGCGGAATCGCAAGGCATCCACCTAGCCATCTAGCCTGCTAAGTCATTTGGAAAGACGTTTTTACGGATAACCCTTTTAGAATGACATTTTTAGGCCTCGGAAGAGGGCCTATCTGCTGCAATGATTGCACTTACCCCATCCCCTCCCGTTGGCGGAGGGGGGTAGGTAATGGTACCAGGCACGTTTTGGTAGCGCCTTAACCTTTAGAGGAGACCGCGCTCATGTGCGGAACGCACAAGAGTGCGGTCGCTGCCATCCTGCAGGATCATTGCTGGTACTAAATTCGCGGTCCTGCACTTCTCGACCCTGGACTTCTCGTCCATGAATACTGCCGTCGCGTTCCCGTAGCGCGCCGCCGTGCCGCCGGGCGAGACAGGCCTGCACCTCGCTCAGGATGGAAAGCGCGATCTGCTCCGGTGTCTCCGCGCCGATGTCCAGTCCCGCCGGCGCATGCAGCCCGGGTGGCATGGCATCGCAGCCCACCCTGGCCAGCAAATCCAACGTCCGCCGCCGCGATCCCAGCACCCCCAGGTAGCCAAGTGGCTGCTTCAGCAGCGATTCAAGAAAGAATGTGTCCTGGGCAAAGCTGTGGCTCATCACAATGGCCGCAGTTCGATCGTCCAGCCGCAAGCCGGCACATGCAGCCCCGTCCTTCGCGACGAGCACGCGGACTGCATCCGGGAATCGCGACTCCCGCGCAAAATCGGCACGCTGGTCCAGCACCACCACGCTCCAGCCCAGTGCCGCGGCCTGCGCCACCACTGGTTGCGCATCCATCCCCGCCCCGCAAACCAGCAGCTGCACGGGTGGAACCAGCCACTCGACGAACACTCGACATC
Source organism: Acidobacteriaceae bacterium (assembly GCA_035642955.1). GTDB lineage: Bacteria > Acidobacteriota > Terriglobia > Terriglobales > Acidobacteriaceae > KBS-83. The sequence goes on along the minus strand of DASQRJ010000231.1, from coordinate 4,910 downwards.
CGGCAAGTGAGCCCTCTCGCAACTCCGCTGTGAACGAGCAGCCAATCTCCTCCGAGCGCTTGAGCTGCGCGGCTATCTCCGGATGCTGCTCCACATCTCCCAGCGCAAAGCGCTCTCCCCTGCGAAGGCCGCTGGTTGCGGTTGCCTCGACCACAACTGCCAGCGCCGCAGACTTGCGGCTCTCGGTGACCCGCTGTTGTGCCAGCAGCGGATGCGTCGCATCGGCAACACTCGGAAGCCGCTCCAGCAGAAGGTCAATCCCGCCGCCGCAGCCCAGCCCAAAGCCCTCGTTGTCCTCTTGTGTGGATGTGTCGAAGCTCTTGAGCACGGACGGCGATGCGGAGGTCCACCAGTGCGCGCGCCGGCACAGCTCGCCTTCCAGGCAGCCGCCGCTCACCGCGCCAATGCGCGAGCCATCCGGCAGGATCAGCATCCGCGCGCCGGGCGAGCGGTACGACGATCCGCGCGTACCCACCACCGTCACCAGTACGCACACGCCGCCCGTAGCCTGTGCGGCCGAAAAGGCGGCCATCATCCGGGCATGCTCCTGCATACCTCCAAGTCTACTCACCGGCCTGCTACCGTGGAAATATGACCGCCTCGAAAATGGATGGCGTCGCGGGTATTTTGCTCGCTGCCGGCAGCAGTCAGCGCTTCGGTATGGATAAGCAGTCCACGCTCATCGGCCGGGTTCCGATGCTCACCCGGGCTGCGTGCATGCTGCTCGATGCCGGCTTCGCTCAGCCGATCGTCGTGCTCGGACCCCGCGCGGCGGAGCACCGGCCGCTGCTCTACGGTCTGCCATTGCGCGTGATTGAGAACCGGGTCGCCGCATCCGGTATGGCGAGCTCCCTGCTCACCGGGCTCGAGGGGGCGGGCGACTGCAATGCGGTCGTGGTCACCGTCTGCGACCAGCCGGCCGTGACAGCGGCTCACCTCCGCGCCCTGGTCCTGGCATGGCGCAAGACCCGCAGGAGTATCGTCGCCTCCGGCTATGCCGGCACGCGAGGCGTTCCCGCTCTCTTCGCCGCCAACCACTTCGCCGAGCTGCGCAAGCTGCGGGGCGACCGCGGCGCCGGACCCATCCTCGCCCGCCATGCCGACTCGGCCTACCTCATTCCGCTGCCCGGGGGCGACGTGGACATCGACACGCCAGCCGACCTCGGCCGCCTGCAGCGCTGACGATCTCTGCGCGAGGCAAAATTCATCTCGTCGTAACCCAACGCTCCATACACTCAACTCCATGCGCGATGAACCGCTTACTGTCACTGCCCAGAGCGGCCTGCACGAGGGCACCACCATCCTCGTGCTACGGGGCCCCCTCACACTGCAGAACAGCTTCGACTTCCAAAACGATCTGGCTCAGCACAAGCCTGCGTTGCTCATCCTGGACTTGACCGAGTCGCCCTACATGGACTCGGCGGGCCTCGGCCTGCTCATGAACTTCTATGTCTCGGCCGAGAAGAACGGCCGCAAACTGCTGCTTGCCGGCGCGAATCATCGCATCACCGCGCTGCTGGAAATGACGAAGGTGAACAAGCTCCTGAAGAACTACGCCACAGCCGCGGATGCTGAAGCCAGCGCCTAAACGCTCTCAGACCTGTTCCGCCTCGGCCTGCTTCAGCGTGATGCTCACTTCCTTCGTTCCGTGCCTCGGATGTTTCGCCCGCAGGATCAGCGAGCCAGGCTGCTCACCGGCGCGCACCCATACGGCGACCGCACCGCCGATCAGCGTGGCCGGGTTATCGCCGATCAGCGTTCCCGGCCCTTCCAGCTCCAGCGCGAGGCCATCGCTTGCGAACGGCCGGATGGCCCCGTACTGGTCATTGATCCGCAGCACCACGCGCGTCGTATCGGCCCCGTCGGCCATCAGCGCGTTGTCGTCCGGCTGCACCACGAACTGATGATCCGCGCCATCGCCGGAATACCGCTTGGAGATCACCTGCTTACCAGCGATGTATCCGTCGATACGCAGATCGCCCCAGTTCTCGCGGATCTTCTCGCCGAAATCCACATCGAACGGCGCATATTTCAGATGGGGGAACTGGGTGCGGTCCGGATCGGCCTCGGCCAGCAGATGCTCGCCGGACGCGGTGATGGTGTAGATCTTCACGTGATCGCAGTTCGAGCAGATGAGCCCTTTCGTGAATCCGATCGACTCATCGTTGCGGGCCCAATGGAACGCGGGTTCCAGCACAATCTCCTCCGCCGGCTCGCATTGCGACTTGTAGAAGAACGCTGCAGGCTTGGGCTCGCGGAAGATGTCCGCGACGCCGTGATAGCAGATGCGATCCCCGGAGCCGAAGTTCGCGTGCGTGTTGTAGTCGAAGGCACACCAGCCGATGCCGCCCGCGTACTGCGGATCGGAGGCGAGCGTGTCGTGCACACGGGCGTGCCGGATGGTGTGCTCGCGTAGCCGCTCCATGCTGTCGAATGTCTTGCACGGATAGGTGTGTCCCACAAACTCCGTATTCAGATAGCGCGGATGGTTCGGCTTCTTCAGCGGCCATCCGAAATCGTTCATCGTGAACACATCCTCCAGAAACTCCGACTCCTGGAAGTAGCGAATGCCGCATGTTTGCCGCGTCGTATCCAGCTGATGCGCCAGCGCATTGGTGCGGGTATAGAAGTCGTGGTTGTCGCGCGACTCGTTGATGCGCACCCCCCACAAGATGATGGAGGGATGGTTCCAGTCACGGCGAATCATACGGCCCACGTTATCCACTGCGATGTCCTGCCATGCCTTATCGCCGATGTGTTGCCAGCCAGGAATCTCCTCCAGCACCAGCAACCCGACCTCATCGCAGCGGTCGAGAAAGTGCCGCGACTGCGGATAGTGCGAGGTACGCACGATATTGCAGTGGAAGTTCGTGCGCAGGATATCGGCATCGCGGCGCTGTACACGACCCGGCATCGCCTGTCCCACGTAGGGAAATGTCTGGTGGCGATCGAGTCCGCGCAGCTTCACGATTCTTCCATTCAGCGAGAAACCATGATCGGTGAACGTGGCCTCGCGAAATCCGATGCGCCGTATCTGCTCATCGACCACCTGGCGACCGCGCATGAGCCGCACGCGCACGTGATACAGCTGCGGACGATTCAGCTCCCACAACTCAATCTTCTCCAGCTGCGGAATCTCTACCGTGTGTTCCAACTCGCCCTGCGCAAGGCTTGCGGTGGGAATCTCTTTCGCCGCTTTTCCCAGAACACGATCGCCATCCAGCACCTCAGCCGTCAACGAGTAATGTTCATGGCTACCGTTCGCCGGATGCTCGAGATAGCACTTTACATCGACCGTCGGATGCGTCAGCACATTCTTCGGTGCCGCAAAGACATTCTCAATGAAGGTCTCCGGCACCACGCGCAACGCTACTTCGCGATAGATGCCGCCGAAGGTGAGATAGTCGACCTCGTATCCAAAGGGCGGAATGTCCGGGCGCTCGGTGGAATCGACCTGCACCGCGAGCACGTTGTCTCCGCCGGCGTCGAGGTGCGGCGTGAGTTCGAAGGAGAACGGCGTGTACCCGCCCTTGTACTCGCCCAGCCGCTGCCCGTTCAGCCACACGGTGGAGGCAGTCATCACGCCTTCAAAGTCCACAAACACGCGCCGGCCCGCGGCAGACTGCGGCAGCTTGAAGTGCCTGCGATAGGTGGAGACAAATGTGTACTCGTGCTCGTCGAAGCTGTGCCACGGCAGCCTGATATTGGTATGCGGCACCACCACGTGGTCGAAGCTCGCGTCGTTGAATTCGCGCGTGGTCGCCCCAACTTCGGCGGTGCGGCTGTAGAGCCACCCGCGATTCATCGGCAGCATCATGCGGCCGGCAGACTCCGTCTCCGCCCCGGCGTCGTGGTCCGCCGCCAGAGCTCCCGGCACAAGAGTTGCACCCGCAATGAACGTGCCCGTGGTCTTGATGAAGCCTCTCCGGTCCATGAACAATCTCCCTTCGCCCTCTTCGACGAGCTACCGCAATCGGCTCCCAGCATACATGCAAGCGCTTTCCTCCAGTCGGATAAGCTTGGAAGACACGGGTAGAATCCGCAAGAGAGTGAGGCAGGTCCTGTCGTGAACGATTGGCACAAGTCGCGCTCCCGGCCTGCTGCCAGAACGAGGCGGCGTCTTTGGGGCACTGTGTCCGCAATCGCGGGTCTGATCTTCCTGCCGGCCATGACGGCGATGTCTCAGCAGGCTCCTCCGCAACCATTGGAAGGCGCTGCGATCGAGGGCACGGTTCTCAGTTCGACCGGCAAGCCGGTGGACGATGCATCGGTCAAGCTCGAAGCCACAACACTCCGAAATCCGGCAGAGGCTCGAACGAATGCAGCGGGGGCTTTCGAGTTTTCGGCCCTTCCGGGCGGCAGCTACACGCTCAGCGCGCAGAAGTCAGGAGTGCGCACTCGCACAGCGCTCGCCGTTACCTTGTCCGAAGGCGATCGAAAGCAGATCAATCTAATTTTGGAACCAGCAGGGTCGCCTTCCTCCTCCGCCTCCCAGCCGATGGGCTTTTCCGATCAACCGAATTTCACCGTGGCGGGAGTAACGGATTGGACCGCTGTGGGCGGCCATGGATCCGACTCCATCCTGCGCACAAGCGAGGATCTTGCGCGCGAAACTCTTGCGCTGCAAGGACAAGCTTCGGGACACACTGCGGCCGCCAACGCACAGAGAGATGAGCAATCCGAAAGCAAGTTGCAGGCAGCTCTTGCAACAGCTCCGGGAAGTTTCGCGGCCAACCATCAGCTCGGCGAGTTCTACCTTCAGGCCGGTCGAAATCGCGAGTCGCTGCCGCTGCTGGAGGCTGCCTACCGGATCGATCCGGCAAATGATGGCAACGAGCATGACCTGGCACTGGCTTACGAGCAAATAGGCGACCTGAAGCAAGCTCGCGAGCATATTCAGAATCTGCTCA
>DASQRJ010000230.1:0-4748 GCA_035642955.1 Acidobacteriaceae bacterium | reverse complement strand
CGAGTGTGCGGAGCGGGCCATCCTTGGCGGCGCCGTCGGCCGGTCCCGCGCGCACGCAGAGAAAGGGCAGGCTCCGCCGACGGGCGAAGGCTTCGAAATGCCGGCTGGTGTGTGCTACGCCGTTGATCTCGTGGAAAGCGTCCGGAAAATACGCGACTCGAGGCTGAACTCTGAGTGGATTGGAGAGCGCAGGAGCCTCAGACGCCGCGGGCATGACGGAGTGGATGCCGCGTTCGCGGGAAGCGGAAGGCAGATTAGACGACCTCACCCTCGCCGAGAGCGAAGTGCAACTGCCGCGATTCGTTCCAGGCCAGACGCAGACTGCCGCTGAAGGGTGCATGGCCCATGAGGCGTACGCACTGGATGCTGAGCCGCAACATCAGCGGCGCGTGACCGGCGGGCCAGAGCGCGCTTACCGGCTGGGGAACATCGTTCGCGTCCGGGTGATAGACGCGCTCATCCCAGCGGCGCGAGCCCTCCGGGAAGTCGGGATAGTTGCGCACTGCGTCCAGCATGGACTGCATGATGCGGTGTTTCCAGGGCTGTGCATATTGCGGCATGAAGAGGACGTGGCTCCGGCCCTCATCGCGTATCTCGTGCACGAACTCGTTGAAGGAGGTCGCGTTGGTCAAGTTGACGTTGCCATTCGGCTCCAATCCGTGGCGATCGCCGCCGGAGATGAGCAGTTTGTTCCAGCGTTCAGCCAGGGCGCGTACCACGCGATTCTCGTTCCAGTGACGCAGGCCGTTCAACTCCATCGCATGGATGAAGTGACCGTTTTGCTGCATAAACTCTTCGACCCGCAATGCGTGAGGAGCAGAGCCGATCTCGTAAAGGTCCCACATCGGATGGTTGAAGACGATGAGCACATTGGGCAGCGCATGCAGCGCGCTCAGCAACTCAGTGAGTCGTGCATTCGACGGGTTGGCGGTGAACTGCTCGAAGGTTTGCATCCACTGCGCGCCTTCCGCGCTGGGCAGGTTGTGAATGCCCAGATGGAAGGACTGGTCGCCGCCAAAAGGAGTTGTCCACTCCAAAGAAACCGGGATGTGGCGAGCGCTCGCAACCGTGCGTAGCAACTGCGGCGCTTCAATGTTGTCATGGTCGGTAATGGAAACCAGTGCGGGACGCTGCAGCTTGCTTTCGATCTGACGGCGCTCCAGATCGAAGGCCAGGCGAGGCGTCAACGGAGGCGTCCAATAGGCGCGGTTATAGTCCAGCTTCACGACCGCATGCTTCGCATGAATCGTTTCGAGCCGCCGGAAGAGGCGTCCCCAGAAACCGTTGCTGGATACGACTTTGACGACGAAATCGAGCGTTTCTTTGGAGCGGTTGGTATGGCTATGCAGCGAGACACCGGTGCTGAAGCTGCGCGCGGCATCGGGATTCTTCCATAAGTAGGAGATCTGCGATCCCTTCATGGCTACCCTCCTCACACTCTGCACGCTCAGTATGAGAACAGCACCATGAACACGGCATTACGTAGACAAGAAGATGTCGTAACTTTCGTGCAACCTTAGTACCAGAAGCGGAAAGGAACCGTAGTAGTTACGGGTCTTTCTTATCGATAACTAGCGGGTCTTTGCTATGTCGGGGGCTAAGTCGCCTGGGGCTTCCGGGCCCTGGGTTCCATCAGCCGGCGGGACGTGGCGGCTTTCCGGTTCCAAATGGTTCGTTGTAAGTCCTTGTTTCAGCAGAGAGAAGGCCTCTTCCGGCGTGTCGGCAAAGTGAAAGAGATCCCGGTCATTCGGCGAGATAGTTCCTTTCTCGATAAGTGTCTCGAAATTGATTACCGATTTCCAGAACGTAGAACCATAGATGATGACGGTGATCTTCTTGGCCAGCTTCTCGGTCTGCATGAGGGTGAGAATCTCAAATGCTTCATCGATGGTACCGAAGCCGCCGGGAAAGACCACCAGCGCCTTCGCCAGGTAGGCAAACCAGTACTTGCGCATGAAGAAGTAGTGGAATTCGAAGTTCAGCGCAGGCGTGATGTAGCGGTTCGGCATCTGTTCGAATGGCAGCCTGATGTTGAGTCCGATGGTTGGGCCACCGGCCTCGTGCGCGCCGCGGTTGGCTGCTTCCATAATTCCCGGGCCGCCCCCGGAGGTGACGACAAAGCGGCGCTGGCGGCCCTTCAACGTCATGGACCACACGGTGAGCATGTGCGCCAGCTTGCGCGCGTCTTCGTAATAGCGCGCCATCTCCACGGCGGCTTCGGCGCGGCGGCACTTCAGCTCGTTGGGGCTGCAGTCGTCCAGTTCCGTGCCCTTTGCCGGCTGTTCATGATGCGGCGCCCGCTCGCTGGAATAGGGACGCGCCAGCAGTTCCAGCTCGCGATTCGCGATATCCAGCGCGTGGAAACGGGCCGAGCCGAAGAAGACGACCGTGTCGCGGATACGCTCGCGACGAAAGTGGGCAAGCGGCTCCGCGTACTCCGCCATGATGCGGATCAGGCGGCCATCCGGACTGTTCAGGAAGGCAGGGTTTTCGTATGCGAGCGATGCTGGTTCGAGCGGAGCGGGTGTTTGATCGGGCATAAAGATTAGTGATTGCGCTTGCGGCGAAACAAGGCGCTGAATGCAATCCAGATGTTCAGCAGGCCGAGACCGGAGACGAGACCGCGTACCCATCCCTGCGCAATGAAGTTGGCCACGTGGGGCCAGTTATTGATCCATGGATTGGCGGTCCAGATGCTGCGCCACGGCAACAGGACCACCAGGGCACCGACGTACAGACGAAGGATGACGAACAGAGAGATCTCCATGATCAGGAGCCAGCGCGGAATCTGCCTTAACCGCTGCGGCGGCCCGGGCTCGACCGCGGTCGCCGGCTCGCCGCTCGTGCTGAAGAGGTTCCCCTGGTTCGGCATCCACTACCTACAAAATCCAAGGAGCGACCCGAACGGCCGCTCCCTAACAGACAAGCTTACACGGCATCGCAGACTAAAGCAGACAGCAACGGACAAAGGCAGACGACACCAGAACAAAACAGAAAACCACGGAGAAGAACACCATCGTCTTGACCGCGAGCCATACTACTGCGTTTGTCTGCGGTCATCTGCCGTTGTCTGCTTTTGTCTCCCGCTACGCTACAGGCTGCGCATTGCGCCGAGGACGACGATTCGCCTGCAGGATCTTTTTGCGCAGACGCAGCGACTTCGGTGTGACCTCGACTAGCTCGTCTTCCGCGATGAACTCGATCGCCTGTTCGAGGTTGAGAGCCTTCACCGGCACGAGGCGAATCGCATCATCCGCGCTCGATGCGCGCATGTTGGTGAGCTTCTTTTCGCGCACCGCGTTCACGTCGAGATCGTTGTCGCGCGAGTGCTCGCCAACGACCATCCCTTCGTAGACTTCGATACCCGGATTCACCAGCAGCACGCCGCGGTCCTGCAGACCGTCGAGCGCGTAGGCTGTCGTGGTGCCGGCACGGTCCGCGATAAGCGCGCCGGTGGGCCGCTGCGGAATCTCCCCCTGATAGTGAATGTAACCGTCGAAGAGCGCGTTCATCACGATGGTGCCGCGCGTCTCGGTAAGCATCTCGGAGCGCAGACCGATGAGGCCGCGCGAGGGCACACGGAACTCCATGCGCACGCGGCCGGAACCGTGATTGGTCATCTTCACCATCTCGCCCTTGCGCGGCCCAAGGCGCTCGATGACGGTGCCGACGAAGTTCTCCGGGATATCGATGGTCAGGTGCTCGACCGGCTCCATGGTTTTGCCATCGACGACGCGGGTGACAATCTCCGGCCGGCCAACCATGAGCTCATAGCCTTCGCGCCGCATCATCTCGATGAGGATGGCGAGCTGCAATTCGCCGCGGCCCAGGACCTTGAAGCTGTCCGGCGAACCGGTGTCTTCGACGCGGATGGAGACGTTGGTGAGCAGCTCCTTGTCGAGGCGCTCGCGCAGGTTGCGGCTGGTGACGTACTGGCCTTCGCGGCCGGCAGTGGGCGAGTTGTTGACCGAGAACTGCATCGCGATGGTCGGCTCATCGATGATGATGGGCGGCAGCGGCTGCGGGTTCTCGAGGTCGACGAGGGTCTCGCCGATGGTGATGCCGGTTACGCCGGCGATGGCGACGATGTCGCCGATCTCGGTTTCGGTGATGTCGGTGCGTTTGAGTCCTTCGAAGGAGAATAGCTTGGTGATCTTGGTCTTCTGCAGCGAGCCATCGCGCTTGGAGATGTTGATCTCATCGCCGGTCTTGAGCGTGCCATTGAAAACCCGCGCGATGCCGAGACGTCCCAGGTAATCGGAGTAGTCCAGGTTGGTGACCTGGATTTGCAGCGCCCCCTTGGGGTCCCCGGTGGCCGGCTTCAGCGAGCCGAGGATGGTCTCGAAGAGCGGCTGCAGGTCGGCGCCGGGGGAGTCGAGCGAGAGCGAGGCGGTGCCCTGCTTGGCGTTGGTGTAGAGGACGGGAAAGTCGAGCTGGTCCTCGGTCGCGTCGAGGTCGATGAAGAGGTCGTAGACCTCGTCGAGAACTTCCTTGGCGCGGGCGTCGGGGCGGTCGATCTTGTTGATGACGAGGATGGGCGTGAGCTTGGCTTCGAGGGCCTTGGAGAGCACGTAGCGGGTTTGCGGCAGCGGGCCTTCGGCGGCATCGACCAGCAGCATCACCCCATCGACCATCTTGAGCGCGCGCTCCACTTCGCCGCCGAAGTCGGCGTGGCCGGGCGTGTCCACGATGTTGATGTGCGTGCCGCCCCAGGTGACGGCGCAGTTCTTCGCGAGGATGGTGATGCC
>DASQRJ010000229.1:0-3992 GCA_035642955.1 Acidobacteriaceae bacterium | reverse complement strand
TGAAGATGTCCTGTATGTCGCGCAGCCGACATAGCTTGCCGTTGAGGAGATATTCGCTGTCCCCGGAGCGGAAGAGCCGGCGGGTCACGATGATCTCGCCGGCTCGCGCAGGCGTGCGCTGGAATTTGCGGCGGCGGATCTTGAGAACGACGGCGTTAGAGGCGGCGACGGCTACGGAGCCATCCTGAGGAGCAGCTTCCTGCGCGACGGCTGCGGGAGCGGCATCCTGCTCTTCGCCTTCGAGGACTGTGCCCGGCTGGGCTTCGGCAATGATCTCTTCTGTTTCGGCAGAGCGCGCCTGCCGGTGGGCGTCTTCATCCCAATCGCCGTTGTGATTGGCTCCGTCCATTCGTTCTTCGGCGCCCAGCGCGTCATCCGCGAGCGGGCCTTCGCCGTAGGCATCGGGATCGATGAGGGTGAGCGAGACCTCGGCCATGCCCAGCGCCTTGCGCTCGCGGGTGCCGGCGAAGATCACATCCTCCATTTTTGTTCCGCGCAGGGTGCGAGCCGATTGTTCGCCGAGAACCCAACTGACGGCGTCCAGGATGTTCGACTTGCCGCAACCGTTGGGGCCGACGACGGCGGCCATTCCCTGGCCGGGCAGGGTGAGCTCGGTGCGGTCGCAGAAGGACTTGAAGCCGAGGATCTGGATTTTCTTGAGCTTGAGCATCGATGACACCTTGGGAGCGGAGCGAGAGCCTGAGCGAGGCTCCCTTCCACTCGAACACAGTCTTCACCAGAATGGTAGCCGGGGCGGAGGGGCGATTCAACACAGATACCCCTACCTATTGTGGATAAGGAGGGCGCAATTGCGATGCCTTGGGTCTATAGCGCATTTGGGGTGCGTTTGGGTCCGAAAAAGCCTCGCGAGTGACCCGGAAGCGGTGCAGTGCGAGGCGGCGCTCAGGGCTTCTGAGTGGGACGCATGCGGACCTCGCTGATGAAGGATTGCGGCGGCTGGGTGACCAGCATCGCGACGACGTTGGCGACGTCCTCGGGCTGGAGCTTCTTCTTCCCCCGCAGAACTTTCTTTTCGATCTCTTCCGCAGTTCCGGCGCCACTTCCAATCGCGCTCTGGTCGCCGCCGAAACCGGTGTTGACGGAGCCGGGGGCGACGACGGAGACACGGATGTTGTGGGCGCGGAGTTCCTCGGCCGCCGAGTAGCTGAGGCCGTTGAGCGCCCATTTGGAGGCAGCATAGGCTGCACCGTTGGCGAGCGGTGCCTGGCCGGCGAGGGAAGAGATATTCACGATCTCGCCACCTCGCCGCGCCATCATGTGCGGGACGACGGCACGCATCAAGAGAAAGGGCGCACGCAGATTGGTGGCGACGATCGCGTCGAAGTCCTCGATGGGCATCTCGTGCAGCGGCGCGCCCATCCTGCCGATGCCGGCTGCATTGACGAGGATGTCGCAGCCACCGAGAGCCTCCACACGGGAGCCAAGCGCAGCGATGGCGGAGGCAGATGTGAGATCACAGGGAATGGTGTCCGCTGCACCGCCGAGTTGGCCGAGTTGGAGGATGTGTTGCTTCACTGCTTCAAGCGCCCGCTGGTCCCGCGCGACGAGCAAGACGCGGGCGCCAAGCTGCGCCAAACGCAAGGCGACGGCGCGGCCGATGCCACGCGATGCGCCGGTGACGAGAGCGGTCCTGCCGGCGAGGGCTGCGTTCGCGTCTCCGGTGGGAACATTCTCTTGTGGAGTGTAACTCGGTAACATTGGCCCTCCAGGGCTGGGGCGGTGATATTGGAATCGTTACACAGGGCGCCGGTTCGCCTTCATGCGATCTGGGGAGAGACATTCTGGTGACATTCTCTTGCGCGGATGAGTCAACGCGGCGGCGATCCACCGCATCTCTTACCGGTGATTGTCCAGCTACCAGCCGGGGGCAGGTGCGTTAGGCTTGCATGGGGAGAGGCTGGTTCTTATAATCCAGCCACATTGCCGCGCCGTTTCTTTTCCCCGGACAAATCGATAGACGTGCCAGTTTCGTGCGCTTTCGGAAGTGCCGTGGGTGTGGAAGACTGCAGGTACGGAAATATCAGGAAACAAATCGCTGCACTTCTCTTTAGGAGCGTTGAATGAAGAAGGTCGCCTTAGCTTCTCTGCTGGCAATCGCTACCAGTATGCTGTGCGCTACGCCAATCGCCCTGGCTCAGGCTGCGGCCTCGGGTGCACCGTCGTCGATCACAATCAAAGATCCTGCCGAGTACAACGATTACTCGAACGCGATCAGCCAGTCTTCGCCTGCGGCGAAGGCCTCCGCCATCGAAGCGTTCCTCACCAAGTATCCGAACTCCGTGGTGAAGGAAGAGATGCTGGAGCAGTTGATGGCTGCCTACCAGGCGCAGAACAACCTGGATAAGACGGTGGAGGCAGCCAGCCGCCTGCTGCAGACGGATCCGAATAACCTGCGGGCGCTTGCGATCACTGTCTATATCAAGAAGCAGCAGGCGGCGCAGAAGTCGACCCCGGCCGATCAGCAGCCGCTGCTGGACGAGGCTGCCGCAGATGCGCAGAAGGGGTTGGCCGCTCCCAAACCGGCGAACCTCTCCCAAGCTGACTTCGACAAGCTGAAGGCGGCGGTGACCCCGATCTTTTATGGCGCGATCGCGACGGATGACCAGTTGAAGAAGGACTATCCTGGCGCGGAAGATAACTTCAAGAAGGAGCTGGCAGCGGTTCCGGTCGCCCAGACTGAGACCGGTCCGCAGCTGAACGATACTTACTTGCTGGGGCAGGCGTACGCGCAGCAGACTCCACCTGATCTGAAGAACGCGGTGTGGTTTCTGACGCGCGCGGCCATGTACGCTCCACCGGCGGCCAAGGACCAGATCGAGAAGGCGGCCGAGTACTACTACAACAAGTACCACGGCAGCATGGACGGCTTCGACCAGGTGAAGACGCTGGTGACGCAGTCCGTGCTTCCGCCGGATAGTTACAACCCCACTCAGTTCATTCCGCCGTCGCCTGCAGACCAGGCCGCCAAGGTGGTCGCCTCAACCCCGGATCTGAAGACGCTGAACCTGAACGACAAGGAGTTCATCCTCTTCAACGGCAAGCCGGAAGACGCGGGCAAGATGTGGGACACGATGAAGGGACAGACCTACCAGATTCCTGGCAAGGTGGTCTCGGCGACCGCGGATTCCGTGCAGCTTGCGGTGACGGACGATGCGAAGGCCTCGAACACGGCGGACTTCACTATCAACATGAAGAAGCCGCTGACGACGCCACCGGCAATCGGCGCCATGGTGAGCTACGATGCCACCTTCGATTCGTACACGCAGAATCCGAAGATGATCACGCTCATCGATGGCGCGCCACCGGCACCGGAGAAGCCGGCTCGGCGAACCCCCCGCAAGCGTTCTGCTGCGCACTAACCGCAGAATTGCAGGCGAAGCAAAGGGAGGGTGGCCACTTGGTCGCCCTTCCTCTTTTGTGGGGGTAGAGCGACCCTTGGACGCGTGGTAGATTGGCCTTGCTATGCACTCTCCCGACGCACGTGGCAGGCATGCGAACCAACCCGGACGCGGAATTCTCGTGCTGGCGTTGACTCTTGCTTGCGTTGTGCCGGGCGTAGCGCAGCTCCACCGCAACGGGCCGCCACCGCCTGGGGAGGAAGAGCAGATAGCCGCGCTTGAGGCGCACACCTCGAAGCTGCCGGTTCTCGATGCGGGAGAGATGAGCACAGCCGCCCGTGCGCTTCTCCAGCAGAGGGAAGTGGAGGTGAGCAGCGCGGCGGCGTTTTACGGCTTCGATATCAGCGACAGCCACTGGACATATCAGCAGATCATCTGCCGTTCGCTGCCCGATCACATGATGCTGAGCTTCGAAAATGACAGCGCGGAGCACGGTCCTTCGCACTTTGTCGCGGTGGTGCCGGCGAACGGCGACAAGGTGCAGGTGGTGACCGATTATGCGCATGGGCTGTTGCCATTCCATGCGGCGTGGGAGAAGAGCGCGGCGTATGAGGCGTTCAACCGGATGACCAT
>DASQRJ010000228.1:0-5632 GCA_035642955.1 Acidobacteriaceae bacterium | reverse complement strand
GCGCAACGACGGCATCACAGCCATTGCAGCTATCTGCTTGGCGCCGCAAAACTCCCGCACCAGCGTTGGACTCTACCGCCGCGCCGTGTTTGCCGAAGCCGGAGATGACATGGCGGTGGAGTTTACCGAGGCCTGGGCCGATCACCCGCTGCTGATCGAAGCCTTCGCCGAACGGCTGCGCTCAACGTATCGGGAGTTGACCGCTGAGCTTGGCCATCGGATCCCTGTTCTTTTCACCGCCCACAGCGTGCCCTGCCGCACGGTCCAGAGCGCTTCGCCGTCCACCGAGCCAGGAGAGTTCCCCATGAATCCGGGCCCTGATACATACGCCATCGATGCGAAGCACACGGCCACGTTGGTGGCCGCGCAACTCACCAACGACGGTTTGCGCGATACAGACTGGTGCTTCGCCTTTCAGAGCCAAGGCATTGCCGGCGGTCCATGGATTGGGCCTACAGTCGAGGACTCGCTCGCCGCGCTGCGCCAGGCGGGACATACCGCAGTCATCATTCATCCGATAGGATTTCTTTGTGATCATGTCGAAATTCTTTACGACATAGACATTGGGTTCCGCGAGTATGGCGCCCGGATCGGGCTGCGCGTGGAGCGCCCTGAATCTCTCAACGACTCGCCCACTCTCACACACGCTCTTGTGGATCTGGCCCAGCGCGCTTTGTTGCGCCTCGCGGCACACTCCGCTATCGCCCTTCCAATTCCGTGAAGAAGCGCATTGCGATCGTCGGTGGAGGTATAAGCGGGCTCACTGCAGCCTACATACTCCAGCGCGACTATGTGTCCTCCTGTGAATTCACCTTGTTCGAGGCGGGAAATCGCCTCGGAGGCATCGTCGAAACCGTTCACGCGGATGGCTTCACAATAGAGTGTGGTCCCGACTCGTGGGTAACGGAGAAGCCGTGGGCGGAGCAGTTGGCGCGCGAACTCGGACTTGCTCATGATCTGTTGCCTTCTAATGACCGAGAGCGCCGCACCTACATCGCGCATGACGGATCGCTGGTTGCGCTGCCTGATTCCATGCGCCTGATGGTGCCCACCGACCTCAACACAGTGCTGGCCTCACCGTTCTTCACCGAATCCGCGAGGCAGGCATACCTTGCAGAGCCTGCACGTGCCGCAGAGCTGCGCGAGACGGCTCTGCTGAACCGTGGGATCGACGCAGACGAAAGTGTTGCAGCATTCGTACGTCGCCACTTCGGCGATGAGGTCGTTGATACTGTTGCCGGGCCGCTCCTCGCCGGGATCTTCGGCGGTGATGTCGAAAAGCTGAGCGCGCGCTCGCTGCTTGGTCCGCTCGCAGCCCTGGAGGCCCATCATGGATCGCTTATCACCGGCCTTATCACCGGCATGGAGCAACACGGGCGGAGATCCGGCGTACCAGTCTTCACCACTCTGGCATGCGGCCTGGGCGCGCTGGTAGACCGGCTGCAACAGAGCCTTCCACTATCGTCGATTCGGCTCTCCACCCCTGTGCTTGCGGTTCATTCACTTCCGACGGGCTGGACACTAGAAACTGCCCACGGTCCCGAGCGATTTGATCGCGTCCTGATCGCAACTCCACTGGACACCACGCGCCAATTGCTCTCATCCCTTGCGTCCGTTGAGGCACAGCGGGCAGCGACACTGCTGCCGTCAGAAGCCGCCTCCGGACTGGTCGTCGCTCTTGGATACAAGGCGCAGTCCAAACCTGCTCCAGCAATTCCGAAGGGCTTCGGGCTTCTGGTCGCAGCAAGCCCGGCTGGCAATCGCTCCCTGCTCGCCTGCACTTTTCTGCATCAGAAGTTTCCAGGACGCGCTCCCGATGGAGCAATTCTCCTGCGGGCCTTCTTCGCGAGTTCCGCCGCAGACCAGCTTTCGCGCTTGTCGGATGACGACATCGCAGACATCGCCCGCAATCAGCTCATAGAACTTCTGGGTCCGCTTCCTGAGCAGGCAGACGTCACCATCGTGCGCCACTGGCCTCGTTCCCTTCCGCAATATGAAGTTGGCCATGTTGCACGCATGGAGAAATTCAAGACCTGTTTGTCAGCAGTGAATGGGGTGGCCATCGCAGGGAATGCTATCCGTGGTGTTGGTCTGCCGGATCTTGTTCGTGACGCAACCCAGGCAGCGCACGAGCTAGCTCGCGACTAGAGCATTTTCGGTAAAAATTCTGAACCGCCGAGATGCATTCCGTGTGGCTTTTTCTTAACGAAAAGCCACCAGAGCGGTCGCTGGACGGTCTACACCTATACCGAAAATGCTCTAGTACCTATTCCTCGCGCTCAAGAAGATCGGCAAGCGTCTCTTTGTGTCTGCGTTTATGGGCTGCCTGCTGTGCCTCGCTCACAATCACCTTCTCTGGCTTTGGCTGGCCCACGCGCTCCCGCGCATTGCGTTTCACCGCCTTGGTCACGGAAAATTTCGCCTGCTTCTTCTTTGCCATGTACCCTTCCTGACTGGCCGCCACCCTCCTCAGTATGGAATACTTTCTCGAATGCGGAGCATTAACGATTTCCTGACGCAGTGACCATCGGAGTACTGCTCGATCGCAACAACAGGAAGATGTTCTTTGCCCGCGGAGAGGGGTGGCACCGCATGGAGGAACGCGACTTTTTTGATGAGCGGCCGGAGCAACGTACGCACACACTCACCTGCCCCCACTGCGGAAAAGCCGACGAATATCCCATCGCATGGCTGGTCCGGCGCAAGAAGGCTTCGTTGCCTCGCCATGCCGATGAGCGCGACCGCGCCCGCTTCGCCAAGGCGCAGTCCTACATGGTGCGTCGCGATGACATGGTTGGCTGCAAGAACGTCCGCTGCCGCAAGCGCTTTGAGGTCTCGACGTTGCAATCTGTCGCATTCCTGTGACGAAGATTCCGAGGGTCGCCGCGCGCCCATCCGCGAGCTCTATCTGCACAGTGGAATGCCGGTGCGGCAAGATGATGAATCTTACGTAACTGAGATACAGGCCCCCGTTGCCAAAGCTCCAAACGGCGGATTGATCAATCGGCGGCTTGATCAATCCAGGTGCAGGCTATCGGTGGCGAGCTAGCCTGCACTCTGCTGTATTGCTGCTCAGCAGGGATGCCAAGAGGCTTCCTCGGTCTTCCAGCGCTGCCACGAGTCGTGATTTAATGGTGCTCGCAGGGTGTTCCCTGTCACACGTGAGGATCCGAACCCTATGGCGAACATGAGCCTGCCCCCCGAAGAACGTAACCTGACTCCCGACCAGGTGGAGGCGCTGGACATGCGTCGGCGTCGCGGTTCGATGTTGCTCACAATCGCAGGCATGTTTACCGTCATCGCCGTGTTGCTCACCTGCTGGGTGGGTCAGGATCTGCAATATGCGCCGGGATTCTCTCGTCCCATGACCTACTACTTCCTGGTCGCGTGCTGCATCGTGGTGGTGACTCTGGTCAGCGGCCTCTACCTCCGCCGCGGCGCTCCGGAAATTCACTAATCTCGCCTCGCATCGGGTGCCCGAAGCGAACACCCACTGCCCTATACTGGTCGGTTGAGGCATATCTCATCCGCACAGCAAGGAGCACGTCCTGATGTCCGCAGTCCGCAAAGAGAAAGACTCCCTCGGCTTCGTCGAGGTGCCGGAACGCGCCTACTACGGCGCCCAGACCGCCCGCGCCGTCGAGAACTACCCCATCTCCGGCATGCGCGCACATCCGCTGCTCATCCGCGCCTTTGGCATGGTCAAACGTGCCGCAGCCGAGGCCAACAAAGCCCTCGGCCTCATCTCCGACAGGCGCGCCGATGCCATCATCCAGGCCGCGCAGGAGGTGATTGAGGGCAAATGGAATGATGAGTTCGTCGTCGATGTCTTCCAGGCTGGCGCCGGTGTTTCCTTTCACATGAACACCAACGAGGTACTCGCCAACCGCGCCAACGAGATCCTCGGTGGCAAGCTGGGCGAATACAGCGAGGTGCACCCCAACGACCACGTCAATTACGGCCAGTCCACCAATGATGTCTTCCCCACTGGCATGAGGGTAGGCACGCTCCTGGTGCTTGAGACGCTCTACCCCGTGCTCGACACCCTTGCCTCCACATTCCGCGAGAAGGCCGCTGAATTCGACGGCATCCTCAAGTCCGGCCGCACCCACATGCAGGACGCGGTACCCATCCGGCTGGGCCAGGAGTTCGCCGCCTACGGCGTGGCGATTGAAAAAACGAAGCGCGCCTTGCTGCTGGCCAGCGATGCTCTGCGCGAACTGGGTCTCGGCGGCAGTGCGGTGGGTACCGGCATCAACACCCACCCCGATTACCGGGAAAAGGCCATCGCGAGCTTGGCCCGCATCTCGCGCGAAGAGCTCACACCAGCTGCGGACATGCGCTGGGCGATGCAATCGAATGCCTGTATGGGAGAGGTGAGCGCGGCCCTCCGCGGCGTCGCACTGGAGGTTATTCGCATCTCGAACGACCTTCGGCTTCTCTCCTCCGGCCCCAACACCGGCTTCGCGGAGATCTATCTGCCCAGCCTTCAGCCTGGCTCGTCCATCATGCCCGGCAAAATCAATCCCGTCATGCCGGAGCTTGCCGCCATGGTCAGCTTCCAGGTGGTCGGCAACGACGCTGCGGTCGCCATGGCAGTGCAGGGCGGCCAGCTCGAGCTCAACGTGATGATGCCCACCATGGCCTATAACGTCATGCAGAGCGCCACCATTCTGGCCAATATGCTTCGCCAGTTCAACGATCGCTGCGTCGTCGGCATTACCGCCAACAAGGACCGCTGCGCCTTCTACGCGCAAAGCACGGTTTCGCTGGCTACGGCGCTCAACCCCTACATCGGCTATGCCAAGGCAGCCGAAATCGTGAAGGAATCGGTTGCCACCGGCGAATCCATCATCAAGATCGCCCGCGCCAAGAATCTGCTGAGCGAGGAAGAGATCAGCGCCATCCTCGATCCCGTCAGCATGACCGAACCGCAATACCCGCGCGAATCTGCCAGGGAGCGCGACCAGCGCGTCAAGGCCTGATCCCCGCACAACAAAAAGGGCCACGTTTCCGGAACGTGGCCCTTCGTCTCTCTCTCTTGAGCGTGCCTACTGTCGTCCGAAACGGTAGTTCAGGCCCACCAGGAAGCCCAGATTGTGCTGAAGATCCGTAGCGGAGACGGGTCCTGATTGTGTGGTGACGTTGTAGCCCCACGTCGTCAGGTTATAGTCTGGCGCAATGCGGAGGGCCAATCCCGGTCCCAGATTGATGTCCACTGGCAGCGCCGCGGCCGCTGTAAAGCGCGTGCCGTTGTTATAAAGGCCGACGAGACTTCCCGGAAGCCCCACCGAATTTGCATTGAACAGATTGCGTGTCACTCCGGCAAGCACCTGGCCACTGACTGCGTAGTTCTTCCGCTGCCTCACGTAATACTGCGCGCCTCCCATCACCGAGTAATTGCTGATGAAAGGCTGGTTCAGCGAATACGGGTTGTTCCCCACATAAACATTCTTGTAGTAGCCCCGAAGGTCAACCAAGACCCCGAACTTGGGGGTAAATAGCCGCGTCAAGCCTGCATTCCAGCCATACTCGTTGCCGTGCTGCAGGAAATGACCGGGACGCACGCGCAGGTATGTGTAGCCAAAGTAAATCTCGTATTTGTGGCTGTAGGTGTCCTTGACGGTCGCCG
>DASQRJ010000227.1:0-2614 GCA_035642955.1 Acidobacteriaceae bacterium | reverse complement strand
TCCGCGGGGAGGCTGTCATGCGGAAGCGAGCGTTCCTTCTGGCAATATCTGGCCTCGTCGTTGCGACAGCGATGGCTCCACGGCCTGCGATGGCTCAGCACTCGATCGCTTGCTCCTCAGACGATGGCAAGCGCCATTACTGCGCAGTGGACACGCGCGGTGGCGTATCGATGACGCGGCAGCGGAGCGACGTCAATTGCGAAGAGGGCTACAGTTGGGATTACGATCGCCGCGGCATCTGGGTCGACCATGGCTGCCGCGCAGACTTCGTCGTTAACTCCGGATTTGGCGGCCAGCCGCTCGAGTCCAGCGGCGGCCGCTTGACGATTACCTGTTCATCCGATGACGGCAAACGTCACTCTTGCCCCGCGGAGACCCGTTACGGCGTGCGCATGTTCCATCAACTCAGCAAGACGCGCTGCGCCGAGGGGTATAGTTGGGGCTTTGACCGGAACGGCATCTGGACCGACCACGGCTGCCGGGCGGAGTTCCGGCTGCATACAGGAATGCGGTAAGGCTCAGCCGAAGACCAGAGTCATTGCTCCGCCGGCAATCAGCACCCCTCCGATGATCTTGTGCACGGTCAGGCCCTCGCCGAGAAACATCCAGGCGAAGAGGATGACCAGCACCACGCTGAGCTTGTCGATGGGCGCCACGGCGGACGCAGGGCCAAGCTGCAACGCGCGGAAGTAGCAAAGCCACGACAGCCCAGTGGCGACTCCGGAGAGACCCAGAAAGAGCCACGAACGGCCGGCGATTGCGGCCATGGCATTATGCTTGCCAAGCGCGATCGCAATAGCCCAGGTAAAAACCAGCACCACGGTGGTACGGATGGCGGTTGCCAGGTTGGAGTCGATGCCCGCGACACCTACCTTGGCCAGAATCGCCGTCGCCGCCGCGAAGAGTGCAGAAAGTAGCGCCCAAACGAACCATGTCATGAAGTAAGGATAGAGCGGAGGCGGATGCATCGGGTCGCAGGTTCGGTCTCGGTGAATATGCCGAGAATGCTCTAGCCCAGGAGCTGCGCCAGCTTGTCCTCGACCGACGCAATGCGCGTGCGAAGCTGCACAACCTCATTTTCGAGGGTGGCGATCCGCTCGACGACCGCCTCGCCGCCCTCTTCCGTAGGTTGCGCAGAGCTGCGTGAAGTCTCAGGAAACTTTTCCGATGCAGCGTCGGCCACCGGTGACAGCAGATGGGCATAGCGCATCTCGCGCGCGCCAGGCTCACGGGGTTGTGCGCGGGCCAGCGGCGGCTCGCGCTGAGCAAGTTGCTGCAATGTACTCTCCACTTCATCCATCGTGGTGAAGTTGTGCATGCGGTCCGTGCGGCTGCGCAACTCACCGGGCGTCTGAGCGCCACGCAGCAACAGGACGCACAGAACGGCAAGCTCGCCGCGGCGCAGGTTGAAGACCTCGCCGATGTGGTGCGCAAATTTCGCGACGCGGCTCTCTGTACCGCGCACCGGCGCTGCCAGACCAGCATCCTCCAGTTCATGCAGCGCCATGCGGACCTCGTCCTCGCTCAGCTCCATGACGGGATGGCGGCTGGTGCGCTGATTGCACGCATTGGTTAACGCCAACAGCGAGAGCGGGTAGTACTCGGGAGTGGTGGTCTCCTTCTCCAGCAGCGACCCCAGCACGCGGGCAGCGGGCGCGGAGAGATGCAGTTGCGAATCCGGCATGAACATGGCTCCTGCCCCCACCTTACCGCGACATCCACCATTTCGTAGAGAAGTCCCGTACTCTAAGGCAATGTTGAGTTCGACGCTACCCGGGATGCGACGAGCGAAGACCGCGCAGAGGGCCGTGGGGACCTATTTTCTGGCGAACGGCATCGTCATGGGCGCGTGGGTGCCGCACGTGCCGGATCGCGCGCGCGACTTGCACCTGAATCCTGCCGCACTGGGCTGGGCGCTGCTGGCCAGCGGGCTGGGCGCGGTCCTGGCCATGCCGATCGCTGGACGGATGACAGCGCGGCTGGGCAGCCGCGCCGTGTGCCAGGTGGCGGGCATCGCCTTCCCCATCGTGCTGAGCGCGGTGGTGCTGGCGCCGACTGCGCTGCTGATGGCGCTGGCACTGTTGTGCTTTGGTGTTGCCGGCTCCAGCATGGATGTGTCGATGAACGCGCAAGGCATTGCCGTGGAAGAACAGCTCGGCGAGCGCACCATCTCGCGGCTGCATGGCCTTTGGAGCATTGGCGGCTTTACCGGCGCCGCCATCACCAGCTTCATACTGTCGCGGCACGTGCCGGCACAGGTGATTGTGCTCAGCTTCTCGGCGTTCGTGACCCTGTTGGTTGTCGCCGCAACGCCCTTTCTCTTCACGCGTGCCGAAGAGGGCTTGCATGACCAGCCACTTGCTTTGAGGCCGCACGGGCGACTTCTGCTTTTAGGCCTGGTGGCCTTCGTCTGCATGGTCTGCGAAGGCTCCATCGCCGATTGGAGCGGTCTCTATCTCCGCGTTGTTCGGGGTGCCGGAGATGGCGTTTCCGGATATGGATATGCCGCGTTTGCGGCTTTGATGGTCACGGGCCGGCTTACGGGAGACTCGGTCGTGGCCCGCATCGGCGAAGAGCGCGCACTGCTCGCAGGCGGTTTGCTGGCCGCAGCGGG
>DASQRJ010000226.1:0-2308 GCA_035642955.1 Acidobacteriaceae bacterium | reverse complement strand
CCCGTCTCCACCACCAGATCCGGCTTCACCGTGGTCACCAGTGTGCGCAGGAACTCGAGCACCTCGTACTCCGCGGTCATGGAGTCGAACATGCTCCAGTGCTCCGGGTGAGGACACTCCGGTGTGGCGCGGTGATACTCGGGCAGCAGCGCGCCGGCGGCCTGCTCGGCCTGCTGCATGATCTTATGTTCCTGCTTGAGCTTGGGCTTGCGGCGGAAGAAGGGCACAGTGGCTTGATTATAGAGAGCGGCTCTGGCACGGGTCCGCGGCCGCAGAACTCCCACCGAACCCTGTTACCGATGACCCGATCGGCGACAGTATTACGTGGCTAATTCAGCTTCTGCTCGGCGACCAGCTGTTTGAACTCGAGCGTGGTGCGGAGCAGCGCGAAATCCTGCTCCTCCTTCAGCTTGCGGCGGTCGTGGAAGCCCTCGTCGAATGCCTTGCGCAAATAGAAAAGCGCCTGGTCGCGCTGCCCCGCGCGGGCGAAGGTGCGCGCAAGATAGTAGTTTTGCGCGATGCGCTCTTCTTTGGTGCTGCCTTCGTCGATGGAGGCCAGGCTGTCGCGGTTGAAGGCGTTGGGATCGATGGCGAAGGCGTGGCCGTAGGCCTTCTCCGCGTCTTTATATTTGTGATCGGCAAAGTAGGTGGTGCCGAGGTTGCAGTAGATGGGCGCCGACCGGGGGTTGTATTTCAGGGCTTTTCTGTAGTACTTCGCGGCAGTATGGTACTCGCGCTTGGCATGGTAGACGGCGCCGATATTGTTGAGCGCATCGGCGTTGTGCGAGTCCAGGCGGAGAGCCATCTGGTAGGCCTTCATGGCTTCGTCCATGGCGAAGAGGTGATGATAGGCAACGCCGATTTTCGTCCAGGTGAGGGACTTTCGCAGCTCGGCGTGCTGATAGGCTCCAATGGCTGCGACGTATTCGCGGCGGGCCATGTACAGATCGCCCTGCGTCTCCGGCGACAGCTCGTACATATAGGAGACGCGCGGCGCGGCCGCCGACGTGGGCACGCTGGTCTGCTGCACGTGGGCGCTTTGCGGCGCCTGGATGGCTACCGGCGTAAAGGCAGCGGGCTGCGGCGCAGCCGCCAAGGGCGCGCTGGCAACCAAAAATGCCAGGCAAGCGGTGAGAGTGGATGGAATTGACGCCATGGTCGCCTCCCCGTCCGGCGTTACCCCCGGACGCCTGAAGCATACGCCGGGTCGTCGACCCCTGTCAGGAGAAATGTGACCGCAATACAACAGTTTTCGAGCACCCATACACCCGTTTGTGACGAGCTACGGGAAATGCGGGGCGAAATGGCTGCGACGGAAGCAGGACCCCCGCGTACCCAGCCTGCTATATCGGGAAAGCGCCGCATAAGCCTTCTAGAATGTTTACCTTGCATGGTATGACAGAGAGAGCAGAGAGATAGGTAAACCGCGGCGGAGTTGCTCCGGAACCGCTCCCGCAAGGACCAGCCCGAGGGCATGCCGTAGACTCCGGCTATGGCCAAGGGACAGCGGCGCGAGTATGGGAAGGGTGAGCTGCACTTCATCACCTCGGTATCGTTTCGGCGGCAGCCGAAGCTGGCCGAGGAGAAGCACCGTGCCCTGTTTCTCCAACTGCTGGAGCAGATCGAGCACAAGTTCGGGTTCGAAGTGCGGGGCGTTGCGGTGTTGCCCGACCGCTTTCATCTGCTGATGACCGAGCCGTCGAAGGATACGGCGGATCACGCGATCGAGATGCTGCGGCACCGCTATGGGCGGCGCTATAACACCTCCGCCCGCACCGATGAGCAGGTGTGGGAGACCAAGTGGACGGATGCGCATGTCGTGGGCGCGGAGGCGATCGAGGCGCGGCTGCAGTTTCTGCGGGACGCGGAGGCCAAGGCCCGCGTTGCTTCAGAGGCGTCTCCCGCCTGACCATAGGTCAGCCGGAGATTCCCTTCCGAAAAGCTGCGGAAACATCTGGAGATGAAAGGCATCCCACCGGTTGGTGAAGGCTGCATTCATAACGAGGTCGCCCGCCGCACTGCCCTGTGCGCAGCTCTCCGCGGGCGCGGCGCCATGCGCGCCGGCGAACGGCAAGTGGGTGCTGGTGGCGACCATCCTTGGTTCATCGCTGGCGTTCATGGATGGCTCGGTGGTGAACGTGGCGCTGCCCGCGTTGCAGGCTGCATATCACGCCACCTCGAGCGGCATCCAGTGGGTGGTGCAGGGCTATGCGCTCTTTGGCGCGGCGCTGCTGTTGCTCGGCGGAGCGATTGGCGATCACTACGGGCGGCGGCGCACATATATGTGCGGGGTAGCGTTGTTCGCGCT
>DASQRJ010000225.1:0-4022 GCA_035642955.1 Acidobacteriaceae bacterium | reverse complement strand
AAGGCCGCCGAACTTTCGCCGCACAAGCAGAATACCTGCCGCGACAGCTAGACTAGTCCGGCATGTCTGTCTCTCCTGCTCACCGTTTTGTCTGTGTTCATGGACACTTCTATCAGCCGCCGCGCGAGAACCCCTGGCTCGAGGCCGTCGAGACGCAGGATTCCGCCGAACCCTATCACGATTGGAATGAGCGCATCACGGCGGAATGCTATGCGCCGAACGGCGCCGCCCGCATCGTCGACAGCAAAAACCGCATCCTGCGCATCACCAACAACTACGCCCGGATGAGCTTCAACCTGGGGCCGACCCTGCTCTCCTGGATGGAAGACAAAGCGCCCTTGACCTACTCCATGGTGCGCCGTGCCGACCGGCAGAGCCAGAAACACTTTGGCGGACACGGCTCCGCCATGGCGCAGGTGTACAACCACCTCATCATGCCGCTGGCCTCAACCCGCGATCGCGAGACGCAGATCGTGTGGGGCATTGCGGATTTCGAACACCGCTATGGCCGGAAACCGGAAGGGATGTGGCTGGCCGAAACCGCGGTCGATCTGGAATCGTTGGATCTGCTGGCGCGCAACGGAATCCTCTTCACCGTTCTGGCGCCGCATCAGTGCGCGCGCACCCGCCCCCTTGCAGCCGCAGCGGCCAGCAAAGCTGGCCCGCCCGAAGCGGCCGTCAAAGCCGCAAGTTGGAAGGACACCGCCGACGCGAGCGTCGACACCACCCAGCCGTACCTCGTCCAGACCAGTCCGGGCCACTCCATCGCGGTCTTCTTCTACAACGGCCCGGTATCGCGGGCGATCGCCTTCGACGGACTGCTGAACAGCGGGGAGGCCTTCGCCGACCGTCTTCTAGGCGGCTTCAGCGACCGCCCGGGCGCGCAACTGGTGCATGTCGCAACCGATGGCGAAAGCTACGGGCATCACCATCGGCACGGCGAAATGGCGCTCGCCTACACGCTGCAACTGATCGAGGAAGGCGACGCCAAGCTGACCAACTACGGCCAGTTCCTGGCGAAGTTCCCGCCGACGGAGGAAGCCGAAATCGTCGAGAACAGCTCCTGGAGTTGCTTCCACGGCGTGGAGCGCTGGCGCTCCGACTGCGGCTGCAACGGCGGCAAAGCCGGCTGGAACCAGAAGTGGCGTGCGCCGCTGCGCGAGGCGCTGGATTGGCTGCGCGACTCGCTGGCGCCGCTGGTGCGCGATGCGAGTTCCGCGTTGCTTACCGACGCGGATGCGGCGCGGAACGACTACATCTCGGTGATTCTCAACCGTTCGCACGCGTCGATCGATGCATTCTTCGCCCGCCACAGCCTGCGCACGCTCACCCCGGAGGAGCGCGTCCGTGCGCTGGGGCTGATGGAGTTGGAGCGCAACGCGATGCTGATGTACACCAGTTGCGGCTGGTTCTTCGACGACATCTCCGGCATCGAGACGGTACAGATCGTCACCTACGCGGCACGCCTGCTGGAGCTGGCGGCGATGCTCTTCCCGGAGACGCGCGGCGTGCTGGAAAAGAGCTTTACCGATCGCCTGGCGGAGGCCAAGAGCAACGATCCACAGTGGCATGACGGCCGCTACATCTACGACGAGTCCATCCGTCCCATGATCGTCGATCTGGAGCAGGTAGCGGCGCATTACGCCATCAGTTGTGTCTTTCCCCGCGCCGGGGAGGCTTCCGTTTCTGATCGTGACCGTCTGTTTTGCTACACCATCGCGCACCTTTGGGAGACCACGCTGCCCTACGGCCTGGGCCAGTTGCGGCTGGGCCGCGTGCTCATCTGTTCCGTCCTCACGGAGGAGTGCGAGGAAGCTGCGTATGGCCTGCTCCACTTCGGAGATCAGAACGTCTCCGCGGCGGTCCGGCGCGTGGATGCAGACGAGCAGAAGGCCTTGTCCGCGCTGGCCAAGGAGATTGAAGACGCCGTGGACGCAAGCAATCTCACCGAGGTCGTCCGCCTGATGGATGACTACTTTGGTGAGAGTCGCTTCTCCCTCACCTCGCTCTTTGCCGATGAGCAGCGCCGCATCGTGAAGAGCATCCTCGATCCGGCCATGCAATCGCTGGAGACCGCGCTCACCGATCTGTACTCCAGCCACGCATCGCTGCTGCACTTTCTCGGCCGCAGCGGTCTGCCCCGTCCGGCCGCGCTTCGCGTGGCGGCGCAGTTCGCCATTCACGCGCAACTCCGCCGCGCACTGGAGTCCGATCCGATCGACGTAGCGGGGGCGGAAAGGCTGCTGGCGCAGGCGAAGGAGGATGCCGTGGTGGTAGACCATCCCACCCTCGGCTATCTGGCCGACGAGCGCATGCACGCGGCCATGGAACGGCTGCAACGAACTCCGGCCGATCCTGAGGCGGTACGGCATGCCCTCAGCCTGGCGACCGCCCTGCGCGCGATGCCGTTTTCCCTGGACCTGTGGCAGGCGCAAAATATCTGGTACGAGCTGTCTCCGCGCGTTGTGGGAGAGGGAAAGGAGCTCCGGGACGACTTTCTGGCCCTCGGGTCGGCGTTGAATATTCGGGTAGACCGGCCCACCAAGCCGGTGAGCTGAGCATCTCTACCCATACATGCCAGCCGAGCCTGACGATCTCTTTCCAGGGAAAGCCACGCGAACGGTTACCTGGGAGCTATCTCGTTTCAGCAGGACTGGTCGTTCACGCCGAATCGGGAATCCGGAGGTGTACCCGGAAGCCCTTCGTAGTCATTAGCGGTTTATTACTGTCGTCTCTAAGTTTCTGTGCGCTTCGCTCGCTTGAATCGGTAAGCAGTGCGATGATTTGCCTATGACGCTCCTTCGGATCCTCGTTCCCGGTGCTCTGCTGACGCTGATGGCAGCGGTGCCAGCGGGCGCCCAGATTTACTCGCAGAACAATCCGCTTGCCGAGAGTGCGCCGTCTCCCAACAGTATCCCTTCGAGCGAGCTGCGCAATATGAGCGCGGTGGAGTTCCAGCGCCACATCGACCGGGAAGGCGCCCAGAAGTTTGTGCAGCGCCTGATCAAGGACGTAGATCCGCACAGCCCCGAAGAACCCAACTACGACATCGTGCTGGAACGTGTGGCCGAAGGCAGCAATGGCTGGCTTCACGCAGCGGCGGAGATTGCTCCGTACACGGACGCGAACTTCGGCCAGGGCATCCGGGTCGCCATCGCCGATGCCCTGGTGGTCAATCCCAGCGGCGTGTTGAAGATGATCGGTACCGAAGCGCACTTCGACGAAGCATGCGGCTATCCATTTGTCCGCCAGACCACGCCATATATGCTGCGGCACAAGCGTGAGGCATTGGCCGCGTTGAACCGTGTTCACCAGCCCGCGCTCGCGGCCAGGAAGGAAAGCTGCCGTCAGAGTCTGATGGATGTGCCCACGGCGACAGCGAGCGATGTAAGCAAGCCATCCACTGAGGCGAGCAACTAGAGCATTTTCGGTATAGGTGTAGACCGGCTCTAGCTTCGCCAGTGCAGCGTGACCGGGCCATCCATGGGGTGGCTATCTTCCCCGTTCAGCCGCGTCTGTTTCAGCGCGAAGTACCACTTCGCCGGCCGGTCCGCATCGTCAATCAGCATCAGCGTCGGATTGTGACGCAGGCCCTGCGCCTGTTCGATCATGGTCTGCTGGTCCTGACGCACGAAACGCGCGCCGAAGAAGCGCGCAATCGCGGTGACAAACGGCACATGATAGAAGACGTTCCACGCGGCCATCACATCGATGCGGCAGGTGGACGGCGTGACCGGGGTGACCGTGGTCACGCTGGAGAACCACTTCTCCCCGCAGCGAATCGTCTCCCAGCGCCGGTTGGGCAGCACAAAGTCGATAGACGTCGTGATCGGCTCGCCATACACGCCGAGTAATTTGTAAGGCGCACTGTTGCCTGAGGGCGCGTGTGCGGACATGCGAAAGCCCTGCGGAATAGGCTCGAAGTTCTTGTGCTTCTCGTGGATGCTGGCACGAGAGCGCCACCACCATGCCTGATGCACGAACGGACCGTGCGCCGGGTCCATCAGGCCGATGATCCCGTG
>DASQRJ010000224.1:0-4853 GCA_035642955.1 Acidobacteriaceae bacterium | reverse complement strand
CAGCGAGACGCCAGTGCCCGGCCCGGCAAGGCACCCGGGCATGCCAGCAGCGGCGGTACGGCCAGGAAACGGCGCCACGACGTACTACGGGCGGCCGCCAGAACCGCCCCAATTCAGCAGGCTCCTAGTACCGGATCAGGTTGGTGGTCGGGTCGTTGACCGCGACGTGGATGTGCGTGGTCGTGTGGTGCGCGCCGTGCCCGTAAGGCGGGTAGCTGCCGTTGGTGGTGCCGTACCACGATTGCGTAAGCGTGATGCCGATCTTGGTGTACTTGTAGTTGCTGCCGGTGAGCAGGATGGTGACCGGGCCGTTCCGGTAGCTGCCCATCCGGCCCCAGGTGTACTTGCCGGTACCGTTGACCTGGTTCTGGCCGACCTTGGTCCAGTTGACCGCGTACACGCCGCCGTCACCCAGGGGCAGGTAGCCAAACCTGCCGGTCATCGGGTCGGCGTTGTGGAGCTTGTAGTTCGTAACCTGGTCGTTCTGGTTCCGTTCGACCACGACCGCTTTGGACGGCGTGCCTGGCGGGACCGTCGCGGCTTGCGACACGCCGGCTCCGATTCCCAGCAGGGCAACGCTGGTTGCGACCGCGCTTGCAATCATCCGCATGTCTACCTCCATGCGTTCGCCTGGCGACCTTCAACATGCGGGCCCGTGAGACAAGTGAGCCAGAACGTACCCTGAGCGACGACACGGAAAACCGGCACCGATTAGCGGGAGCAGCGCCTGCCAACCCCAGCCAAGCAGCCTTCCGCAGTCCGACGCGGGGTTACCCACACGACACTGGGACTGTAAACTTTTAGTATGGCAGATCCGATTACATTCCGTCCGACGTCCGAGGATACGAAGAATCTCGCCATCCTCACGGCAGACGGAACCAGCCCCACCCACGCGATCCGGCACGCACTGGAGATCGCCGCGCACAGCAAGCGACAGGAAGACTTGCGCGCCGACGCCGCGCGCCTAGCGGCCAACCCCGAGTACCAGGCGGAGATCCGCGCAGTCCGCGAGGAACTGGACGAGCTCCGTGCGTGGTGACGTGTACCGCCTTAAGCGGGCACGCTCCGCTCAGGGACACGAACAGCAAGGTGAGCGCTACGCCGTCGTCGTCCAAGCCAACGCCTACGAACACCTCTCAACCTGGCTTGTGGCTCCGACGACAACCAAGTCCTTCGGATCCATGATCCATCCCACCATCGAACTTCTCGGCCAGGATGTCCGGGTACTCGTCGAGCAGACCACGGCCGTCGACCCGCAGCGCCTCGGCGACTTCGCAGGCCGCCTGAACCCGGACGAACTCATGGAGATCAACGTCGCGCTACGTGCCGTGCTCGACCTCGATTGACAGGCGCCCGCAGCAGTTAACTGTGAGCGCTCCATGCAACCCCGCTGTCAGAGTTGCTGCGTAAGCCAAACCAGCTGACAGTCCGCTGGCGGGGCCCGCAAGGGCACGCTAATAGCACTACGGGGTCATACCCCTAAACGACAGAAGGCCCGGGGTTCGGAAAAGTCTCTCCGGCCTAGGCCTTCGTGCTTGGAGCGGATGACGGGAATCGAACCCGCACTGTCAGCTTGGGAAGCTGATGTTCTGCCATTGAACTACATCCGCAGGTCGCACCCGATTGCCCGCCGACGGGCACCTGGGACGTCCTTGCCAACACATCGTACAGGAACAGGTAGCTTGCTTGGTGCTCCTCGCTGAACGCAGCGATCAGGGACAGCGACGCTTGCGGTGCAACCGGACTCCCAGTGCCGTGAGGACCGAGGCTGCGCCAGCGCCGACGCCTGCCATTGACCAGACGTGCACGCTGCCGACTACGATCGCGAGCACACCGCCCACCGACCAGATGCACAGCATCGCAGCCAGTGTGACGCCGCCCAGCATCGCGAGGTTGCGCTTCACGGACGCGGAGTCCCTCGTTGCGCCGTCCCACCAGGCCTTCGCTGTAACCCAGAAGCCGCCGGGGGCAGAGCCCTCACCCGGATTTTCCGTTGACTTAAGTTGCTCGGCCATTTCTTGTCCTTAGACATGCTTCCGCCTAAGATTTTTCGAGTCACGGGTGAAGGGACAAAAAAGGCCGCCCAGCACACGCTCGTGGTTTAATTCACCAGTCGCATAGGCTAGGCGGCCCGCTTACGTTCTAATGCCGCCGACTTTGAATCTCCGCACGTTCACGGAGGATCCTGGGATAGCTTACGTCAACTTTGAATGCCGAAGGCGCCGCCGCGGACAGCGCTTACGAAGGATCGCCAGGTGTCGGCCGGATATGAGAGCACTAGGGTGTCCGGGTCTTGAGAGTCCCTGACCACGATGATTCCGGACGTCGACGCAACTTCAGTGCAATTTCCACCATTTACGCTGCGTGCTGATTTCCGGTAATTAAGGCGAGTTTTCTCGCCCTCCAGAAATGGCATAGCTATATCTCATTCTCCATGCTTTGCAGACCGAGAGACCTGCTCCCGATGGCTGCGAGTCGAAATGTGATCTATTGCTCCGCGTCATACACAGCGGGAACGACTGCTCGGTTGTAGCGCGCTGCCGTTTCAGCTATCAGTTCGATTGATTCTTGTGGACTCAATGCCATATCACGCAGACGTTCAAATACTAGCTCGTACCTTTGGAGATCCTGTGGTCGTTCAAGGTACATGTAACCGATCAAGCCCTCAACATACACCAGACTGGGCGCGACCGCGCCGAACTCTAGGATGTCGAAGGAACTTTCCATCGCCGGGTGGGCACCAGCGCTGAATGGAATTATCTGAATCGTCACGTTCGGCAATTGCGCCGCTTCAACCATTCGTTGCAGTTGATCCCGCATAACGTGGTAACCGCCTACGAGACGATGCAGTACAGGCTCGTCGAGTAGTGCCCAGAACTGCAGCGGAGGATCTCTCATGAGCGATTGCTGACGAGTAAGGCGAACTTTTATCTGTTCATCAATTCTCTCAAGAGAGAACTGCGGCACGCCAGACTCGTACATCGCCCTAGCGTAATCCGCCGTCTGCAAAAGGCCCGGGACAGTGGTGGACTGAAAGTTTCTGGTCCCGATCGCGTCTTCTTCTAGCCCGACGTACTTGGCGAAGTAGTCAAGCTCGTATCCCTGCCACCATCCCTGCCGCTTGCCCGCAGCCGCGAGACGCATCAGACGATCCCTGTGAGCGATATCCGTTACGCCATAGATTCCGCACAGGTCCCGAATGTCACGTGCTGTCGCTCCGCGCTCCCCGGTCTCCATCCGGCTCACCTTTGACGGCGAGCACAGAAGTTCACCCGCGACCTGCTCTACCGTCAGACCGCGATCGTTACGTAGTGCGCGAAGCAGGGCACCGAGTTGGCGCCGGCGAACCGTTGGGCTGCCTGCGGAACCGCGCTCTTCCGGCACTGAGGTCGCTTCCTTTCGTCCGAAGAAGTCCTTGGGCCGGCACCACAGATCCCCCGGATGGGGATGATGCTGATGGCACCCGAGTATGGCACTCACCGTTGGCAATTGCCAACTGCTCGTTGACATTATCCTCTTGCCAACTGCACGTGCGCGATGCACCATGAAATCAGACCGCAGAAGGCATCCTCAGCGACCCGCCGACAACGGGGTCGAGCGGTGACCCGAAGGGTTACCGATCAAGAGATCGCTAGCCATCGGGCCTCGCGCGAGCCGGCGATTTTGATTAGGAGGCCATGCCATCACTGCACATTCACTGCGTCCGCTTCCGCTCTGCAGAAGCGCTCAGGTCCCTGCGATACCACGCAGGCTGAGACGCCCAGCTCCAGGATCGCTGCCAGCACCGTATTGCGCCGCTGGCCCACAAAGGCACAAACCCTGGAAATACCGCTGGGCCGGTGCTGCCACACCGACCCAGCAAAACACCACCCGTCCTCAGGAACCACCGAGAAGGGCTAGTGACGTGTTCTACGGTAGCAACCTGTACAGAAAAGACAACCCCCGTTGGGTCATTGGTAACGCAACGGAAACACCGAAGGTTCCCGAAGCCGCATACTGGCTGATCTCATCCGTCAGCGGACCCTGGGAGCGTCCAGTCTCTGGCCTAGGCGGCGGCCACGTCGCCCGTGTCACCCGTGCCCTATGTGACGCCTGCGGGCTCGGGGTCGCCTTGCTCATCGGCCTGCCCCGCCGCGTAGGGGTGAGGCTGCACGCGACCAATGACACTGAAGCCCGCTGGTGGCACTGGGAGGTTACCGAGCGGTGCCGTGGGCTTGTGCGTCAGTACAGGGACGCACGGTTCGACGTACTGCGGGACGACCCCGCTATCCGCCGCGACGGGCTCGGCGCGGAGTTGGCCGACCCGGACCCGGCGCCCCCGGGCTGCGCGTACGGCGGCGATCTCTAATGGCCGGCCGGGCGCCCGCACGGGCCGCCTTCGCCGCGGGGGCCGGGCTGGCGGCCGGCGCAGCAGCGCTGCTGTGCTGGCGGCCGGCCCGCCGGTTGTGCATCGCCCGGGGATCGGTTTGAACGTCTCTCTTAGGCTTCGGCTCCCTCGGCCGCGCCTTCGCGCAGTTTGACGGCGCGGACGAGGAGCTGGGCGACGTCGATGACCTCGAGGGATTGCTTGGCCTGGCCGGCTGCCTTCTTGGCGTTGACGGCGTCGCCGAGCATGACCATGCAGTAGGGGCAGGCGGTGGAGACGGTGTCCGGGTCGAGCGCCAGTGCCTCGTCGATCCGCTCCTCATTGATCCGCTTGCCGGTGCGCTCTTCCAGCCACATGCGGGCACCGCCGGCGCCGCAGCAGAAGCCCTTGCCCTTGCAGCGGTGCATCTCCTCGGCCCGGGTGCCGGGCACCGCGTCAATGATGGCGCGGGGCGGCGTGTAGACCTTGTTGTGCCTGCCGAGGAAGC
>DASQRJ010000223.1:0-4015 GCA_035642955.1 Acidobacteriaceae bacterium | reverse complement strand
GCTGCAGGATGGGCGCTGCAACGGGGCAATGCGTTACAGGGAGATCGCGATGCGAGGCGGTTTCGCGATAGCTAAGGGCTGGCTGCGGATGCCGCATGACGTGGAGGCGGATGCGGTTGCGGTAGGCCCACGGCTCGGCGGAGAGTGTGCGGATCTCAGCGGGCATGGCAACATGCGCTCGTTCGAGCGTTTCGATGAGGATGGCGCGTTTCATGGCGAGCTGCGCGGCGTAGTCGGCGTGCTGATAGTGGCAGCCGCCGCAGCGCGCATAGTATTCGCAGCCGGGAGCGATGCGGCTGGTGGAAGGCTCGAGCACGGAATCGAGGGCGGCGGTGACGTAGCTGCGGCGGTCGTTCGCGACGGTCGCCTCGACCAGCTCGCCGGGCAGAGCGAAGGGAACGAAGACCGCCTTGCCCGCGAGATCTGGCAGGCCGTCCGCAGGTATGCGGGCCAGCGAGGCCCCGCCATAGATCGCCTTTTCCATGCGAAGCTTCATGTCACTCGCCTTGTTGCATATAGAAAAGACTGATCCGCGGCAGGTCATAGCGCTCCAGCAGGCGGCGGCGCAGGAATTGCTGCTCGATCTGACGGATCTGCAACGCCTGCATGCGGCCGCGATAGGGCGCGAGTTCGTGCGCCGCCTGCTCGCGCATCTGCTCCAGCTCCTCTGCCGGCATGTGAGTGAGCAGTAAGGCGAAGAGTTTCTCCTCAAGCGCACCCAGGTGGCGTTCGAGCTCTTCGTTGGTGAGCTTCGGTTGCGCAAGCTGTTCCAGCCGCTCGGCAATCTCTCGCAGGGGGGGCAGCATCGCTGCGGCGTGGGTGAAGGTAACTGCGGCGGTGCGCAGATGCTGTGCGATGCGCTCGTGCTCGAAGCCTGCCGCTTCCGCCTGCACGGGCGAGCCGCCCACTGCCGCCTCCTGCATGGACTCGACCGCTTCCATGACGGCCTGCGCACACCAGGCCAGGCCATTCACCTTGCGCATGCGGGCTTTCGTTTTGCGGGCTTCGTATTTATCGAAGGCTGCATCGATGCCGCGGAGAACCGCAGCGAGAGGAACGGCTGCCTCGCGCCAGGTATCGATAAGCGCCCAGTCAAGCGTGGAGAGGAGCAGGATGGATCCGCGCCGGCGCTGAAAATGCTCCTCGATTTCCGTGAAGTAATTGATGTAGTTCTGCACTTAAGTAGAAGCGGCGGACGTCGCGGCTCCGCGCGACCGTGAGCTCCGGTTCCGCTCGTAGAGCAAGCGTAGACCGTCGAGGGTGAGCATGTCGTCGATGGCGGTGATGTATTTCGAATCCTCGTGCAGCATGTGCGCAAGGCCGCCGGTAGCGATGACCTTCGGCGCCGGATCGTTCGGGTGGCTGTCGTGAACTTCGGCGAGCATGCGTTCGAGGATGCCGTCGACCAGACCAATGTAGCCGTAAAACAGACCGCTCTGCAGGTGTGCGATGGTGTTGGTCCCGATGACATGGGCGGGACGCTTGATGTCCACGCGAGCCAGTTTTGCTGCGCGGGAGAAGAGAGCGTCCGCGGAGATGCCGAGACCGGGAGCGATGACGCCACCGATATATTCGCCGCGCACCGAAATGACGTCGAAGGTAGTGGCAGTGCCGAAATCGACGACAATGATGGGGCCGCCGTAGCGCGCGAAGGCGGCGACGCCATTGACGATGCGGTCCGCGCCGAGCTCGGCGGGATTGTCCACCAGCAGCGGCATGCCGGTTTTGATGCCGGGCTCGACAAAGATGGGACGCAGGCCGAAGTAGCGTTCGCAGACGCGGCGGAGCGTGGTATCGAGCGGCGGAACGACCGAGGAAACGACGATGGCAGCGATCTTCGAGACGTCGATCTGGCGCATCGCGAAGAGGTTCATGAAGAGCACACCGTACTCATCGGAGGTCTGATTCTTGTGCGTGGTGATGCGCCAATCCGCAATCAGGTCAGGCGAATCGGAATTGTAGAGCCCGAGCACAGTGTTGGTGTTGCCGACGTCAATCGCGAGCAGCATCGCTAGCGGCCTCCTTCCCGCACACCGCCGGAGAGCACGGTGCGGACGCCCTGGGCTGTGCGTACGCGCAAAAAACCGCGGCTATCCAGGCCATCCGTCACGCCGGAGAAGGTATCGGATTCGTTGACGATGACGGATTTTCCCTGAACCCAGGTGGAGTTTGCGGTCAGACGATGGCGGAGGTCTGTGGTGGCCGCCTGGAGGTCGTGAGGCGCGGTCAGTCGCTCGATCTCGCTATGAAGGCGACGGAGAAGTGCTACCAGCAGATCCTGGCGCGACCAGTCCCTGCCGGTCTCGAGCTTGAGCGAGGTGGCGAGCGATGCAAGCTCTGAGGGGAACGACGGCTGATGAACGTTGAGGCCGATGCCGATGACGGCATGGCGCACGCGTGTGACCTCGGCGTTGAGCTCGGTGAGAATGCCACCCATCTTGCGGCCGGAGAGCAACAGGTCGTTGGGCCAGCGAATGTCGGGCGCGAGCGAGGTGACGTCGCGGACAGCGGCCTGGACCGCGAGGCCGGCGGCGAGCGAAAGCCAGAGAATATCTGCCGGTGCGATTGCCGGGCGCAACAGGATGCTGACATAGAGCCCGGAGCCGGCCGCGGAGTGCCATTCATGCGCACCGCGGCCACGACCGATGGTCTGCTCGTCGGCGAGGTAGACGGCGCCGCTCTCCTGACCCTGCTCCGCCTCGCGCATGGCGAGCGTGTTGGTGGACTCGATGGTGGGGAAGTGGCGGACCTTGCCGGCGAACGGCGTGCCGGTGAGTTCGCGGTGGAGCGCATCGAGCTCGAAGGCGTCGGCGATCAAAGGAATGGTCGGGGACATGAGCTTAACTTTCCGCCACAATGCGCATACTGAGGTCGACGGCGGAGGCGGAGTGGGTCAACGCGCCGGAGGAGATGAAGTCGACGCCTGCTTCGGCGTACTTACGGATTGTGTCCAACTGAATGCCGCCGGAGGCCTCAACGGGCACCTTGAGACCGCGGGTGTGGATGAGCTTGACCGAGGCTGCTACCTCGGCGGGCGTCATGTTGTCGAGCAGGATCGATTCCGCGCCGCCTTCCATCGCCTGTTCGAGTTCCTTGCGGTTGCGGACTTCCACCTGCACGCGCTGACCGGGCTTGCGCGCTGCAAACGCTGCCGAGAGTACCTTGGGGATGCCCCCGCCGAGCGCGATGTGGTTGTTCTTGATGAGAATGCTGTCGGAGAGGTCCAGGCGATGGTTCTCGCCGCCACCGCAGGAGACGGCGTATTTGTCCAGCAGACGCAGCCCGGGCACAGTCTTGCGCGTGTCCAGCACCTTGGCCTTGGTGCCCTGCACCTGGTCGACGTAGCGGCGGGTAATGGTGGCGATGCCGCTCATGCGCTGCATCAGGTTGAGTATGACGCGCTCGCAGGAGAGCAGGACATGGGCAGTGGAGCGGACGACGGCAATCGACTGCCCGCGTTTGACGTGCACTCCGTCGAAGATTTCCGGATGGTGGACGACTTCGTAGCGAACTGGATTCGCCCGTCCGGAGGTCTGGCTGAGGCGCGAGTAGATATCCAGAAAGCGGGGAATGCAGCCAAGACCGGAGACGACACACTCCTCCTTGGCGACGATGGTGCCGGACGCCCGCAGCTTGGGGTCGATAGTATACGCCGTTGTAATGTCTTTGAGCGCCTGATCTTCCAGCAGGGCATGTTCGAGGATGGCCTCGACTCGCTTACTCTTCCAGTCCATACGCATTCTCATGATACGCCGCGATTGCATCCAACCTTGAGCTTTGGCTTCAGTTAAGAACGAATAGGGTGAAAGCATGTTTTTTCGAGGATTTGTTTTGCTGCTGGCGGCGCTTGTGCCGCCAGCTTTAGAGGGGCAGGTGCAGCCGCAGCACGACGAGTGCGATCTTGGAGCATGGAAAGTCTGTGTCCGACATGTTCTGCAGGACGAGGGCGCCATTCTGACCAGCCCACTCCATGCGCGGCCGAGCGACCTGTTGTGGATTGCGCCTTTTGGCATCG
>DASQRJ010000222.1:0-8995 GCA_035642955.1 Acidobacteriaceae bacterium | reverse complement strand
GCAAAGACGACAAAGGCGCTGCTATAGGGCAGCGCCTTCGTGTTTGCGTTGAAAGGAGAGTTAGCCGGCCTTCTCCAGCAACTGCTCGGAGAAGTCCCGCTTCGCGACCATCTCGGCCGTGATGTCCAGCTCCTTGATCTGCTTCTTGCTGGGGAGGTGGTACATAAGATCCAGCATCAGTTCTTCCAGGATCATGCGCAGCCCGCGCGCGCCCACCTTGCGGTGCAACGCCTCGCGCGCCACCGCAATGGTGGCGTCGGTGTTGAAGTTCAGTTTCACGCCCTCGTAATCGAAGAGCTTCTGATACTGCTTCAGGATGGCGTTGCGCGGTTTGGTCAGAATCTCGACCAGCGCCGCTTCATCCAGCTCGTCCAGGATGCCGATTACCGGCAGGCGTCCGACGAACTCCGGGATGAGCCCGAACTTGATCAGATCCTGCGGCTCGGCCTGGCGCAGCAGCTCGGTGTCGCGCTGTGCAGCACTCGCGTTCTCCGCCTTGGCCTGCTTCTCGCTCAGCGCCTTGAAGCCCAGCGCCTTCTTGCCCACGCGCCTGCCCACCACCCGCTCGAGGCCCACAAATGCCCCGCCGCAGATGAAAAGTATATTGGTGGTATCAACAGGGGTGAACTCCTGGTGGGGATGTTTGCGGCCGCCCTGCGGCGGCACATTGGCTACCGTGCCTTCGAGGATCTTAAGCAGCGCCTGCTGCACCCCTTCGCCCGAGACATCGCGGGTAATCGACGGGTTCTCGTCCTTGCGGCCGATCTTGTCGATCTCATCGATGTAGATGATGCCGGTCTGGGTACGCGTCACGTCGCCGTCAGCGGCCTGTAGGAGCTTCAGGATGATGTTCTCGACATCCTCGCCTACATAGCCCGCCTCGGTCAGCGTGGTGGCGTCCACGATGGCGAAGGGCACGTCCAGCATCTTGGCCAGGGTGTGAGCCAGCAGGGTCTTGCCGCTGCCCGTCGGGCCTACCAGCAGGATGTTCGACTTCGACAGCTCGACATCGTTGCCGCGGGTACGGTTCATCTGCACCCGCTTGTAGTGGTTGTAGACGGCGACCGCGAGCTTCTTCTTGGTGGTCTCCTGCCCGATGACGTACTCGTCCAGAAACGCCTTGACCTCCTGCGGTTTGGGCAGGTGGGCGGGCGCCGCTCCGGGCTGGGTCTCCGTCCGGTCGTCGTCCAGGATGGAGTTGCACACCGCGACGCACTCGTCGCAGATGTACGCACGCGGATAGTCGCTGGGGGAAGAGATCAGTTTAGCTACAGCGTCCTGCGATTTATGGCAGAACGAACAGCGGAGTGTCTCGTCGGAACCCGTGCGCGTTTTCATGGAATCTGCTCCTTCTCGCCGAGGTCCTTGTCGCCCGCTTACGTACGCGGACGATCGATGATCTCGTCGATGATGCCGTATTCCTTCGCCTGTGGGGAGTTCATAATGAAGTCCCGCTCGACGTCCCGCTCAATACGTTCGAGCGATTGGCCTGTGTGTTTGGACATGAGTTGATTGGTGATCTCGCGGATACGCAGAATTTCGCGAGCGTGGATATCGATATCCGTCGCCTGGCCGGAGAGTCCGCCCATCGACGGCTGGTGAATCAGGATGCGCGAGTTGGGCAACGCGAAACGCTTGCCCGTGGTGCCGGCCATCAGCAGAAACGCTCCCATGGATGCCGCCTGACCGATACAGTAGGTGACCACATCGTTCCTGATGAACTGCATGGTGTCATAGATGGCGAGGCCTGCAGTGATGGAGCCGCCCGGCGAATTGATGTAAAGCTGCAAATCCTTCTCCGGGTCCTCACCGGAAAGAAAGAGCATCTGCGCGATCACCAGGTTCGCGATCTGATCGTCGATCGGCGTTCCCAGAAATATGATGTTGTCGCGCAGCAGACGGCTGTAAATGTCGTAGGCGCGTTCGCCCCGGCTCGTCTGCTCGATAACCATCGGTACAAGTGCCATGCTCTTCTTTTTGCTCCTCGCCCGCCGGTACTTTCTCAGGCTGGCTGGTTCTCCTGCGTCCCTCAATAGCGCGAATCGCGCTCCAACTACAACTAAAGAACTAAAGTCTCTCGTACAACAGCTTCGCTGTTTTGTCGCGTCGAATTTGTTCCCGGATTCTAGCCATGGACCCATCCTGCGTCAATCGCACCCTTAGGGCATCTACCGGTTCACGTAACTGTAGCGAGAGCAACTCCAGCTCCTGGCTGACTTCCTCATCCGAGACGCCGATCTGTTCCGCATCCGCAATGCGGTCCAGGATAAGCAGCGACTTCACCTCGCTGGTGGCGGAGTCGCGCTGCGCCGCACGCAACCGCGCGAAATCCAGCCGCTTCATGTCTTCCTCGCGCATGCCCTGGGCCGCCAGGGAGCGCAGCCCGCGATCCAGCCGGGTGTCGATCTGCTGTTGAATCATCGACTCAGGCACGGGGAACTGAAAGCGTTCGCTCAATGCGGTGAGCAGGCGATCGCGCGTATCCGTCTCGGTACGGCGATCTTTCTCGGTCTGCAGGTTCTCGCGGAACTTGGTGGTGAAGTCCTCGTAGCCTGAATAATCTCCGAGCTCTTTTGCGAAGTCGTCGTTTAACTCTGGCTGCACCCGCCGCTTGATGGCCTTCACGGTCACGTCGTAGGCGACGTTCTTTCCGGCAAGCCGCTTCTCCCCGAAGTCCTCGGGGTAATTCACTTCGAACTTCAGTTCCTGCCCGACAGTGGATCCGCGCAGTGCGTCGGTAAAGGCGGAGAGGGTATTCGATCCGCCAACCTCGAGCATGACATCCTCGCCGGAAAGTGGAGCGTTTTCCTTTGCGTTCTCCGTTTCGCCCGGTTGCTGCACGCTGCCGGTGAAGGTGATCTGTGCCCAGTCGCCATCCACCAGTGGGCGCTCCTCTTCCACCGGTTCCATGGTCGAGCGAGAGTCGCGCACGCGCTCGACTTCGGACGCGAACTCATCGTCGGTAAAGGCTGCGCTCGGCTTCTCCACCTTGACGTTCTGGTAACCCTCCACCGAGAACTCGGGCATCACTTCAAAGCTGGCCTTGAACCAGAGCGGCTGGTCGTCCTCCATCTTCATATCGACGACCTGGGGCTGCGAAACCAGGCGGAAGTTACCCTCGGTGATTGCGCCCTGGAAGTGCTTCGGCATCACCGCCTCCAGAACCTCCTGGCGAATGCCTTCGGCGAAGCGCGCGCGGATCAGCGACTCCGGAACCTTGCCGGAGCGGAAGCCGGGGATGCGCGCCTGCTTTTGATAGCGCTTCACGGACGAGCGCATGGCTTTGGAGACCTCGTCGGCCGGAATCGTGACCTCGACGGAGCGCGTGACCTCGGGATTGAAGGTGGGCGCGTCCTGGTGGGCGTGATCGTGGCCGTCGTGATCGTGCCCATGCTCCTCTCCCTGGGCAGTCTCTGCCTGCACCGCGGGCGTCGTCTCGGGGGTGGTAGGGATCTCGGCGGTGTCTGGGTTGCTCAACTCTGGGTTGCTCAATTCTTGGGTGCTCAAAGTGCTCAATTGTGCCTTCCGTGAATGTCTGCGCCTGCACGATTTGATGGGACGGGGTGCCTGGTGGACGCAAATGCGCGCCAGACCATGCTGTAGACAGGCAGCCTGAATTCAATGGTAAGAGGCTTTCGGGAGGGGGTCAAACCGCGCGGGGGCACAACGCCTAGCCAGAGTAACGATATCGCGCAAGCAGCCCGGAAATGGGCCAAATCTCAGGCAGCCGGATGTTCTCTCGGGAATGCCGGGCGAACATGGCCAAGAAATCGCGGATCGGAAGCCCCGCAGGCCAGGAAGTTCGCGCGCGCAGCGGAGAGGCTCAGGATGCCGTTGGGACCGCCGCGGACCACATCCGCATCGGCTTCATCCTGTCCATCGTCCTGCCACCAGCAGACGGGGCAGAGCTCGAAGACTCCCGGAGCGGTCAGCGTCCGGCTTCCGCAGCAAAGGCAACGCACATTCACGCTTCGCATACTCGTCTAAGACGAGGCGGGCAATGCTGGAGTTACAGAAAATTGTCGTGAAGAGGAGTGACCTAGGTCACGTAACAAGAGAAGCATTCCGAAATGAAAAAGGGCGCCACGACGAGTTGTCGCGGTGCCCTCTTGCAGCAGTGAAGCTACTGGGCGGGTGGCGTGAACAGCTCGAGCTTCACTTTCCAGGTGACGGACGCGCCGGGCTTCAGCGTGACCATGCCGGTATCCATGCCGTGCCACTCCTTGCCGAAGGGGTCGCTGAAATTGAACTGCTCTTCGATCGCGGTGAAGTTCTTTCCGGGATCGGTGGGCGCGTAGACCTGCACCGTCTTGATCTCCGGCGACTCACCCATCACATGGATGCCGTAGTTCGAAGCGGGATCGGTCAGCCGCACATCGACGGCGCCGTCGGTACGGGTCAGCTTCGAGAAGTTGTCGTCCAGGAAGCTACCGTCCAGCGCCTTGCCGTCGGGCGCGTTGTAGTCATACGGCGTGCCCTTCACCGGCTTCAGCTTGCCGGTGGGGAAGACGTCGTCATAGTTGTTCACCAGCGCCATCTCTGCCGCGGGTATATGCAGACGTGCCTGGGTGCGGTCGCCGCTGGGGATCGCGAAGTACGGATGCCAGCCGATGGCCATCGGCTCGTCCTGATCGCCGACGTTCTTCGCCGTGATGGTTGCGGTTACGTCTTTGCCCGCAAGCTCGATCGTGAAGTCGAGATCGGTCTTCGAGAGCCAGTGGCCGCCGAAATCGCCCGCGTGCATCGTGCCGGTCACGGTCTGTCCATCGGCAGAGTCGGCGACCTTCACGTCATCCGTCTTCGAGGCGACGATGAGCCCGTGGATCGAGTGCAACTCGGCGCCTGGCTTCTTGCCGGAGAAGTTCGCGGGCAAGGTCAGCGTCTTGCCATGCCAGGATGTGGTGATGCTCTGCTTGTCCTCGGAGAGCTTGCCGCGAATGCGATTCGGATAGGGAACCAGGAACGCGCCGCCGAAAGAAAAGGATGCGTTGCCGAACTTGTCGGCGCCCGTGCCGGTGAACTTGGTCTGCGCTTCACTGAGTGAGGGCGAGAAGAAGATGTTCGTCGTGCCCTTGCCGGGAAGGTTCGCGGTGATCTGAAAAAGATTCATGCCGCGGCCGGGAATCACGGTGGCGGAGAGAAACTCGGGCGCCTTGCCGCCTTCCGTGGCCTTGCGCTGGAGCGTCACGACATCTTCTCCGTTGATCTGCGGAACGGCGGCCGGCACGTTCGTCGGATTGACCGACTCAGGCGGCGGGGAGGACTTGCAGCCGCCGGCGAGCAGCATGGTTGCAGCCAGCAGAAGCGCAGGTGAAGCAAATTTCCTTGTCACAACGGACGAAGCGGACACAGGCATGGATTCGATCCTCTGAAGGGAAGAGTTGGCATCGCAACGGCCACGCCGCCGGAAGCGCACCCATTATACGCCGCACAAGAATCCGAGCATCCGCGCAGCATGCTCGTTGGCGTGGCCTTACGCCGGCTGGGCATCCAACCACGAGATTCGATCCTGTCGTGCCGCAGGATCGAAGAACATCTGCAGATGAGTTGCGGAGTTGTACATCTTCAGGCGATTGGGGCCGGTTGCATACGGCGCGAATTCTTGCGCCTGCTCCGGCGAGACAAGCTCATCGTCTGCGCCGCATTGAAAGAAGAGATGCGTGTCCGAGCATTGACCCAGGAATCGTAATGCGTCGAAGGATCGCGAGACTTTGAGATACTCTGCGAATTTCCCTGGAGGCACATCGCGGCGAATATCGGCTGCATACGGGCTCGATCGCCAGAACTCGCTCATGCGCGGAGCGCATGCAACCAGGATGGCGCGCTTCGCACGAGTCTCTTCCGCTGCAACCGCGCTTGCGATCCATGCACCGAAGCTGAAGCCAACGATTGCGCCCCGGCACAGATCGAAATCGCCTCGAAGCTCGAGATAGTCCAAGCCCCGCAAGACACGGATGACTGTTCTTCGAAAGGCCTGTTGTTCTCGGGCGGGATCGGAAAAGCTGGGCATCGATCGCGCTTGCGGAAGATCGACGAGCAGCGAACCAATCCCACGATCGGCGAGCAGCCACGCCTCGCCGAGACAGGCTCCGCGATCCTGTCCGCCACCGTGCAGCAAGATGACGCAGGGAATCGTCTGCGATCGTGAGGGAAGGATCAACCAAGCCTGCGAGCGCGCCGAATCTCCATCGACACGATAGGACAGGTCGAAGAGAGCCCCTCGATCCTGATTTTCAACCTCATTCACTGCTGCTTCGAGCGGCGCCAGCCGGTCATACTCGAACACAAATACCGTCCTTCGCGCCTATTCTAGTGGCTCGGCCGAGTTCGCCGGCGAGCGAAGAGTGTTCGCGAGTTCCACATGGCATTGCTACCATCGACGGATGATCCATTCGCTCGAGACCGAACGTCTGCTGCTGCATCCGTTGCAGCTTGCCGACGCGGAATGGACGCAGCAGTTCTTCCCGCACTGGGAGATCGTTCGTTACTTGGCGGCGCATGTACCCTGGCCATACCCGGAAGACGGCGCATGGACCTACTACCGCGACATAGCTCTGCCGGCGATGGAACGCGGCGACGAATGGCATTGGTCTTTACGACTCAAAAGTGATCCCGGCCGGATGATCGGCAGCGTCGCCGTGATGCGAAGTGAGAATGACAATCGAGGTTTCTGGCTGGGACTGCCCTGGCAGGGCCTCGGCCTGATGACAGAAGCCGCCGAAGCGGTCACGGACTTCTGGTTTGAAGAACTGGGATTTCCCCGGATGCGCGTGCCCAAGGCTCAGGTGAACCGCGCCTCCAGCCGCATCTCGGAGAAGAACGGCATGAGGCTCATTGCAATCGAAGACAGAGACCATGTGAGCGGACGGCTTCCTGCGGAGATATGGGAAATTACCGCAGAGGAATGGCGCGCGCATCGCATTTCCTCCAGGCCGCCCTTGAAAACTGAAGAGTCCAGGCCAAAGTGACTCAGCAGCGGGGCAGCGCGCTCGCGAACTCGGCAAGCCACTCTGCCTGCGCCGGCGTGTCCGGCACCTGCAGGCCGCGGCCCTTGGAGATGAGACAGAGCGCGCGCTCCGGGGAGATGCCTTCGACGCATAGAACCGCAGCGAGCAGCAGGGAAGAGCGGCCGATGCCGGCGCAACAATGCGCGCCAATGTTTTTGCCGTGGCGGCGTTCCGTGGCCAGCGCCTCGGCCAGCTCCTGCAAGTCGCGGTACGATGCGGGCACGCTGTGGTCGGCAATGGGGAACGATCGGAACTCCATCCCCGCCTGTTCGCAATGCGTGGCTTCATGCGCGAGTCCCAGCTGCGCCGCCTCCGTCTTCGTCAGGAGCGAAACCAGGATGTCGATCCCCTCGCGGCGAAGCGCGCTCAAAT
Organism: Acidobacteriaceae bacterium; assembly: GCA_035642955.1. Lineage (GTDB taxonomy): Bacteria > Acidobacteriota > Terriglobia > Terriglobales > Acidobacteriaceae > KBS-83. The sequence continues at coordinate 1,616 of DASQRJ010000222.1, read as the reverse complement.
CACTCGCAAGCCATTCAGCACCGCGTGGGCGCGGCACGATGGCCAAACGTCCATTGGCCCCTGGATTGATCCAGAAGACTGTCATCGTTCTTCCATCCTCGGCAAAACCTCGGCCGATGGGGCTGCATCCCCATGACGAGTGAATACACTAAAGACCTTCCAGGTCTGCAGATGTCACCCGTTCGCGGCACTATGGCGCAATTTCGGATCCTCTTTTGCTATTACGTGTCGAACGGAAACCAGGTTCCATATGCCGGATTTCCGGGCCAAGCGGTTCCTATCCGTCGTCCGCTGCTTTCTGGCGATGCCTCTAAAATATTCCTGATACCAGGGTTGTATCCATAGGTTCCCATGTCCTCAGGGCTTTCTGCTCAATCCGGATTCGATGTCCTCAACGAGCGCGTGGTGGCCTGCGAGCGGTGCCCACGCCTGCGTGCCTATTGCACCGAGATTGCCCTGAAACGCCGCCGCGCCTATCGCGATGAGATCTATTGGGGACTGCCGGTTCCCGGCTTCGGCGATCCTGCGGCGCGCGTCCTCATTCTCGGACTGGCGCCCGGCGCCCACGGTTCGAACCGTACCGGACGCCCCTTCACCGGCGACGGCTCCGGGGACTTTCTCTATCCCGTGCTCTACGAGGCGGGCTTCGCTTCGCAGCCCGCCGCACGCGGCCGCGACGATGGCATGCGACTGCGCGATCTCCTGATTACCTCGGTGGGCCGCTGCGCCCCTCCGGAGAACAAGCCCACGCCCGCAGAGCTGGCGAACTGCGCAAGCTGGCTCGATGAGGAGATCGCTCTGCTCACGCGCCTGAAGGTCGTGGTCTGCCTTGGCCACATCGCCTGGAATGGCTATCTTGCGCACCTGCGGCGGAAGGGTCATGCGGTCCGGGCGAACGACTACCCATTCCGCCACGGTGTCGAGTACGAAATGCCGGATGGCGTCACGCTCTTAGGCAGCTATCATCCCTCGTTGCAAAACACCAACACCGGGCGGCTGACCCGAGAGATGTTTCTGGATGTCTTTGCGCGTGCGCGGTTGCTCGCGTCGCGTGGTTCGAAGAAGGCAGCAAGCGCATGATCGTGGATCTCTGGGTGGTGCCGCTGCTGCTGGCAGCCATTGCATTTCCGCGCTGGCCCTGGAGCCGCGAATGGGGATATCTGCCATCGGCAGGGCTGGTGTTGGTCGCGCTGCTCGTCCTGGGGATGCACCTGACCTATATGATCTGAGGTCGCGGCGCCATAATCTGAGATGCGCGCTCACGGATGAGGTGGAACCACTGTCTGCCAGTGGAAGCCGCTGCAGAAGAAGAGCTTCGCCGTCTGGTTGGCAGGTCTCGAGATCAGCAGCATGCCTTCGGTCGTGCACGCGGCGCCTGCGTGTATGGTCGCGTCGGTGGATGTGACTGCGCCCTCGCCCAGTTCCAATGGTCCGGTCAACTGCTCGCTCTTGGCATGCACGGTTCCATCCACAGAGACATCGCCCGCCAGCTGCGTCTCGCCCAGCACACCGGGAGGAATCTCGGCACTGCCGTTGTAGCAGAAGACGTGCGCGCTGATCTTGCCCTCGCTCACACGGGAGAAAGCGTCGCGCAGCACGACGCCGCTGGGTCCCCC
>DASQRJ010000221.1:0-3218 GCA_035642955.1 Acidobacteriaceae bacterium | reverse complement strand
GAGTAACTGCCCAAGGTAAGCGAAAGCACCTTCGGGCACATCCCAAAGAGATGGCGTTCCACAGTGCAATGGATTGACTGCGTACAGGGCATATTCCAGACTGGCTCAGCAGTCAAGAAATAGAACATAAGTCTTACCGATCGCTGGATATGTAGCTTCACCAGCCCTTTTTCGCCGATGGTGTCGCGCTTGCGGCACCAGGCATTTGCCGAATTTCCGCACGTCTGGATAGCCATGGTTCCCTCACGATCCCCCCTCTGGAAGGGTGCAATTCTATCTTTGTCCCTTGCGACGGCTCTGGGCATACCGGGGGCAGCGCAGACGCACTCCACAGCGCAGCCGCTGATTACGCGGCCGGTCGATGAAACGTCTCTGATCACGCTGCGCGGCAACGTACATCCGCTGGCGCGTCCGCAATTCGACCGCGGCCCGGCGCCGGCATCGCTGGGTGCGCAGCGGGAGTTGCTGGTGCTGAAACGCTCATCGCGGCAGGAGATGATGCTCCAGCAGTATCTGGCCTCGGTCGAAGACAAGAACTCTCCGAACTTCCACCACTTCCTGACTCCGGAGCAGTTCGGGCAGCAGTACGGTCCGGCGCCGGAAGATATGGCGCAGATCATTACCTGGCTGAACGGGCAGGGATTCTCTGTGAACAAGGTGGCGAAGAGCAACATGGCCATCGAGTTCTCCGGATCGGTGGATCAGGTGCAGACTGCATTCCATACCCAGATTCATCGCTTCGTCATCAACGGCCAGGAGCATGTTGCCAATGTCTCCAATCCGATGATTCCCTCAGAGCTGGCGACGGTGGTCGCCGGAGTCTCGCCGCTCAACGACTTCTATCCGCGCCCGCAGGCAATTCATGGACCGAGCGGGCAATGGAATGCGGCGGAGAAGCGTTTCGTTCCGCAACTGACGGTGAGCCTTTCCAACAGCCCATATCTCTTCATGAGCCCGGGCGATGTTGCCACCGTCTACGATGCGCCCACGTCGCTGAACACGCATCTGAAGACGGGGCAGCCGACCTACGACGGGACCGGCGTGACCATCGGCATCGCGACCGATGGCGGCGTGAATATCCTCGACGTACAGAACTATCGTTCGTTGTTCAAGATGTCGCCGGCGCAGATCTCGGTCATCATGGATGGAAATTCGCCCGAAGGCGTGGATGACACCGAGGCCACGCTGGATGCGGAGGTCGCCGGAGCGATCGCGCCGGGCGCGCAGCTCCTGTACTACCAGGCGGCCGATACGACCTTTCAGTCCGGCGTGATGCTGGCGATCCTGCGCGCCATCGACGACAACGCCGTCAACATCCTGAATGTGAGTTATGGCACCTGCGAGTTGTCACAAGGCGCATCCGGCAACCAGGCGATCCTGAATGCCTGGGAGCAGGCAGCGGCGCAGGGCATTGCGGTGACGGTGTCGAGCGGCGACTCCGGCTCGGCGGGTTGCGACAATCCCGATACGCAGAAGGTGGCATCGCACGGATTCGGAGTGAATGGGCTGGCATCGACGCCCTACACGGTAGCGGTGGGCGGCACGGACTTCGATGTTCTGCTGAACCACTTCTCGACCTACGTCAACGCGACCAACAGCAGCAACTACACATCTGCCCTGGGCTATATTCCCGAGAACACGTGGAACAACTCTGCGGCGAGCAACGGAAGCGCGGCCAGCGACCAGCCGAATGTGGATTACAGCGGAAATACAACTATCACGGCGGGCGGCGGCGGCGCGAGCAGCGCGGGAGTCTACGACGCGGCCGGCAATGTGCTGGGCGGCTATGCCAAGCCGCAGTGGCAGCAGCAGTACGAAACCAGCGCCGGAATCGCAGCCGACAAGGTGCGCGATCTTCCGGATGTTTCGCTCTTCGCCGCCAACGGCTTGTATGGCGCGCTATGGGCGACCTGCGGCGATAGCGACTGCAGCGGCGCGAATCCGACCATCACCGGAATGGGAGGCACCTCCGCATCCGCTCCGGCATTTGCCGGCGTGCTGGCGCTGATCAACCAAAAAGCCGGAGCCAGCGAACGCCTGGGACAGCCGAACTGGGTTCTGTACCAACTGGCCAGGACGCATCCCGAAGTCTTTCACCCGATGGTGAGCGGAAACAACGCAGTCGTTTGCGCGCCCGGCACACCGAATTGCGCGGCGAACGGCTTCCTGAAAGGCTTCGATGCATCCGGCTCCTACAATCTTGCGACCGGTCTGGGAAGCGTCGATATCAGCAGCCTGGTGAACGACTGGACCAGCGTGGGCAAGACGCAGACCGCGACCTCGCTGACGCTGAGTGCGACCACCTTTCAGCACGGTCAGCCGATTGCGATCGGCATCGGCGTGAATCCCTCGGCGGCAACCGGCAACGTTGCGATCACCAACGATCTCAGCGCGCAAAACCTGCTCGGCAGCAGCGCGCAGGTCAACCTGCCGCTGGCCAATGGACAGGCCGCGGGGAACTGGGTCGGTTTCCCCGGCGGCACCTATGACGTCTACGCAAACTATGGCGGGGACGCGAATTACGGCGGCAGTGTCTCGGCGGCAACGCAGATCACCGTCACGCCCGAGGCCAGTGTGCTTCGCCTGGCGGTCACAGCGGAAGGCAGCGACGGCAATCTGACCAGCCTGGCGGGAAAATCGGTCACCTACGGGAGCTATGTTTCCGTGGATGCGCAGCCCATCGGCAGATCGCAGGCTTCGAATGCAAATCCGCTGAGCAATGCAACCGGGACGGTGACCTTTACGGATGCGAATGGGCAGGGAGCGCAGGGCAGCGGGATGCTGGATGCGACCGGAAACGCCGAGTTTCCTCAGCATTATTTCGGCGCCGGCACGCATACGGTGACCGCCTCGTATTGGGGCGACAACAGCTACAACCCCAGCACCTCCGCAAGCGTAACCTTTACCGTTCTGAAGGCCGGCACCATCACCTCCGTCACGACGAATGTCAACTCGATCTACTCCGGCTCTGTGGTGGTGACTGCGTCCGTAAGGGCGAGCGGGGCAAACTCTATCGGCCAGCTTCCCAATGGGACGGTCACATTTACGGACAAAACGACGGGCGCCGTTCTGCAGACGACCGGCGGTTTGAACACCATGCAGGATCCGTCCACGGGCGCTTACTACGGCACCATTGGCATCGAAGTTCCGGTATCCCAGTTGACCCTGGGCGCCAACGGCATTGTCGCGACCTACAACGGGGATACGAATTACGCGCC
>DASQRJ010000220.1:0-4741 GCA_035642955.1 Acidobacteriaceae bacterium | reverse complement strand
CGGCGGGTTGCTGGCGCGTCAGTTCATCGAGGCAGAGCAATGCGGCGAAGTTGCCGGTGAACTCCGTGGTGCGGAACTCGCCGGTGGAGAGATCGAGCAGCGCGAGCCCGGCGCGTTCTTCCTCGGCCCGCTGTGCGGGCGCAGTATAGATGGCAGCGAGATAGTTGTTGCGCTCCGAGCGCTGCGCCGGATCGAGTGCGGTGCCGGGGGAAAGGACGCGGGTGACCTCGCGGCGGACGATCTTCTTGGCGAGCTTGGGATCTTCCATCTGCTCGCAGATGGCGATCCGATACCCCTTGTGAAGCAGGCGGCCGATGTAGCCGTCGACGGCGTGATAGGGCACGCCGCACATGGGCACCTGGCGCTCGCGGTCGCGGGCGGTCAGGGTAATTTCGAGCTCGCGGGCGGCGAGTTTCGCATCCTCATAAAAAAGTTCGTAGAAATCGCCCATGCGGAAGAAGAGCAGGGCGTCCGGATGCTGCGACTTGGCGGCAAAGTACTGCCGCATCAGCGGGGTTTGTGTCGCATCGGCGGAGGGAGTTGGGGTGCTGGCAGACACGGAAACGCCAGCATAGAGCATTTTCGCGCCAGGTGCAGAGGGCGAAACGATCGCGCCGTGGCCTTTCCCGGTGGTCTTTCTCAAGGAAAAGGCCACGCCGACGCTTGTTTGCTATCGAAAAATTGAATTAATCGTTGTCGGAATTGCTATGAATCGCATCCGACCCGTGCTGCTTCACCATCTTGTTGTAGATACCCAGCAGCAGAAAAGGCGCTGCCCACTGGCCGAAAAAGAGTGCGGTATGGTCCCGGCCCTGCAGCTTGGCAATCAGCGAGGCGAGGATAGAAGCGCCCGCAGCCCCGAGGTAGAAGCTGGAGGGCAGTTGAGCCGAATAGCTTTCGATCAGCGACGTTACCTGGTCTTCTTCGAGGTCGCCTGCGCGTACGCGATAATCCGTCATGCGAAAAGATCTCCTTGGGCTGCCGGCCTGGGTTTGAACTCCGCGGCACTCACAAGAAGATGCAAGCGCGAGGAACGGAGTCAACCGGCGGGCAGCATTCTTTCCCATGAGACGAAAGTGTGGCGTTGCGCTCAAGCATGTGCGGGCGCGTCACCGGAGGGCTTTTGCATCCGCGAGAACCGCGCCTGAAAGAGCGACAGGCATTCGCAACAGCCATCCTGAAGGCCCTGCTTGTCCAGCACGCGAATCTGGTGGTCGCTGTACTCGACGAGTCCGGCCTGCTCCAGCACTTTCACGGAGAGCAGCGCGGTGTGCGGCTCCGTGTTGAGTAAGGTTGCCAGGAGCGATTCCGACAGGGGGAAACGATCCCGTCCGGGCGCGCGAAGCTGGATCATTTGAAGCCAACGGCACAGGCGCTCCTCAGGCGGATGCCTCTGCAGGCAGGCTGCCATCTGCACCACCATGGTGACAAAGTCGAATACGTAATCGCCGAGCGCCTGATTGAGGGGGGAGTGCCTGCTCAAAACTTCACGCTGAAGGTCCGCGGCGCTCATCCGCAGAGCCTCGCCGCTAATCTCGACGACGGTGGAGAGAGGCGACGTGTTGCGCCCGAGCCACAATTCAAAGCCGGCGACACCCTCGTTTCCTGCCAGGCCGGCTGGAATATCCGGATGATTGCTGAGCGATTGAGATGTGAGGATGACTGCACTCTCGATAAACCAGATGAAGCCGATGGGGCTTCCGGCACGCACCAGAGAGGCACCGTCCTGCAGCGCCACTCTCTGGAGGAAGGGCCGCAGACGGCTCTGCTCGGCCTGGGGCAGACCGGAGATGAGCAGATTCTCTGGCATCGCGCGCCACTCCCGGGAAATAAAGTCCGATGGAGCGAGGATGGAACCCCGCCAGACGGTCCAAAAGCAATCCATCGAGATGCAACCCAGTAGTTAGGACGCCGCCAGCATGCCAGAGTATGTCCGCGTTTCGGGGCAGCGCTTCGGCTACTCTCCCAACATCAGCCGCTGCACGCCGGTCGCCCGCCCGGTGGCGGCATCGCAGTCGATGAGCAGGGCGCACATGCGGGCGTCTCCGCGCGCCGGCTCGAATTTTCCCGGCATGCCGCTGAGAAATCTCTGCAAAACCAGCTCTTTCTCCACACCGATGACGCTGTCATACGGGCCGCTCATGCCCACATCGGTCTGGTAGGCGGTGCCGTTTGGTAACACGCGTTCGTCCGCAGTGGGCACATGAGTATGCGTGCCGAGCACAGCAGTAACCCGGCCATCAAGATACCAACCGAGTGCCATTTTCTCCGAGGTAGCTTCGGCGTGGAAGTCCACCAGGATGACCTTGGCGCTCACACCGGCCAACAGCCGGTCGGCGGTGCGGAAGGGATCGTCGTTGGATTGCATGAAGACTCGTCCCTGCAGATTGAGGACGGCGTAGGAGATCCCCGAGGGCAGTTTGCCTTGATACAGACCATGACCGGGCGTGCCGGCCGGATAGTTCCCCGGGCGGACGATGCGACGGGGGCGCTCGTGGCTTTCCGCAGGGACAGAGCCCAGATAGTCGATGATCTCGCGCTTGTCCCACACGTGATTGCCGGTGGTCAAAACGTGGGCGCCGAGGTCGAAGAGCTCTTCGGCAATGGGAGGCGTCAGCCCGAAACCGCCGGCGGCATTTTCCGCATTCACGATCACGAGGTCGACCTGGCGTTCCTGGATGACATGCGGCAGGTGCTCCCGCACCACCCGCCTCCCAGGACTTCCGAAAACGTCCCCGACAAAGAGCAATTTCACAGAGATTCTTGCCTTCCTTCAGTAACTATTACAGTCCGCCAAGGGACAGTCCGGGAGGTTGTGATGCATCCGATGTGACGTTCCACGGTAGATGACCTCCGGGGTTAACTGCAAACCAACGTGACAGCTTCGTCACGAGTGACAGAACTCTTTTTTATGGTAGCGTTTCGCTTATGGCAGCCAACACACGCTTTGTGACCGGTGTTCATATCCTGGTCATTCTTTCGCAAAATGACGCGCTGAAGACATCGGCCGATCTCGCTGAAGTTCTTCACACTAACCCTGTCGTCATTCGCAGGATTCTTTCTTCTCTGCAGCAGGCCGATCTTATCGTGAGTCAGAAGGGACCCTCCGGCGGATCGAGGCTGACTCGTCCGGCGAAGTCGATCACGCTGGCCCAGGTAAATCGCGCACTGGAGTCGAGCAGCAAACTGAATTTGCCGAAGAGCAGCGGTGCTGTGGCTTCGAAGATTCACGCTGCGATCTCCAAGGCATATAAGGACTGTCACCGTGCATTCGAGTCGGAGCTGGAAAAGGTGACGCTGGCGACGCTGGCAAAGCGAGCGCAGAAGTCTAAGTAAGTGCTTGCCGCACGGGCGGACGCGCCTTCGGCGCGCTTGCTTCGGTTCGCTTCCTCTGAGCGCTCACGCTTACGGCTGTGGGCCAGCAGAGCGCGCAGTGTGCTTCCGGCCGGCACGGAGTTCCGTTCTCCTATTCCTTGTCTTTCGGCGCGGCATCGTCCCGCATGGGCCGCATCAGCGGGAACAGAATCACATCGCGAATGGAACGCGCGCCGGTGAGAATCATGGTGAGCCGGTCGATGCCGATGCCTTCACCCGCCGTTGGCGGCAGGCCATAGGACAGTGCCCGCACATAATCTTCATCGGGCTGATGCGCTTCTTCGTCGCCGCGCTGCCGTTCGGCAAGCTGCTGCGTAAAGCGCCGCTCCTGATCGACCGGATCGTTCAGCTCGCTGAAGCCATTTCCCAGCTCGAAGCCACCGATATAGAACTCGAAGCGCTCTACCCAATCGGGCTCATCGGGCTTGGCCTTGGAGAGAGGTGAAACGGCTAGCGGGTAGTCGTAGATGATGGTTGGCTGGATGAGGTGCTCTTCGGCGAGAAGCTCAAAGGTCGTCGCTATATGTCTTCCAAGTATTGGGGCAGTGTGGGCTTTATAGTTCAGTCCTTTGTTCGCAGCTTCCGTCATTGCATTGAACCCTTCTCCAGACATTTTCGAGAACGCACTCATCCTGCTCCAAGTGGGCTCGTTCTCGCCCGAAATCACTCCTCCCACTCGTGCGTGGTAATAATCGGAAAGTCGGGATAGAGAGGATTCAAATGCTGCGATATCGCCGAATTCCTGATGTGTCGGGGGTGCACCTGCGCCTGAAGGCCACCACTTGATGATGGCCTCGCGCATCGAGTAGCGCTTCCACTGTGACAGATCGATAGTCGTGCCGTTGAACTCAGTGGTCAGCGAGCCATTCACTTCCATCGCGACGAACTTCACCAGCTCTTCGGTTAGGTCCATCAGGTCGTGATAGTTCGCATACGCCTGATAGAACTCGAGCATGGTGAACTCGGGGTTGTGCTGGGTTGAGACACCTTCGTTGCGGAAGTTGCGGTTGATCTCGTAGACACGATCGAGGCCGCCGACGACGAGGCGCTTGAGATAGAGCTCCGGCGCGATGCGCAGGAAGAGCGGGATGTCCAGCGCGTTGTGGTGGGTGGTGAAGGGCCGGGCCATGGCGCCGCCCGCGATGGACTGCATCATCGGAGTCTCGACCTCCATGTAGCCGCGGTCGTCGAAGAAGCGGCGCATCGCACGGAGCACCTGTGCACGCTTCACGAAAACGGCGCGCACGTCGGTGTTCATAAACAGGTCGAGGTAGCGCTGGCGGTAGCGCAGCTCCACGTCGGCGAGGCCATGATACTTCTCCGGTAGCGCGAGCATGGATTTGGTGAGGAAGGTGATGGTGTCGAC
>DASQRJ010000219.1:0-2783 GCA_035642955.1 Acidobacteriaceae bacterium | reverse complement strand
TGAAGCGCAGTCTCGCCGAGCGCAACTCCGGTCACGCTGAACATGGCGCCAGCGGCCACGCGAAGGGCCGTCGCCGCAAGGCCGCCTGACCATGCCCGCACGCACGAAAAAGGTCAAGAGCCCCGCCGCCGCAGTCGATGCGCAACTCAGCCGCTATCGCGAGATGCGCGACTTCGGCGCCACAGCGGAGCCTCGCGGTTCAGCCACACGCGGCGCGAGCAAGAGCGCGAAGCAGCCCGCCGACGGTCTCCCTTTCGTGATCCAGAAGCACGCGGCCACGCGCCTGCACTATGACTTCCGCCTCGGCTGGAATGGCGTCCTCAAAAGCTGGGCCGTCGCCAAAGGGCCAAGCTACGTCGTCGCGGACAAGCGCCTCGCGGTCCAGGTCGAAGACCATCCTATGGAGTACGGCGGCTTCGAAGGCACCATCCCCAAAGGACAGTACGGCGGCGGCACCGTCATGTTGTGGGACACCGGAACCTGGGAGCCGGTGGGCGATGCAGACGAAGGCTTCCGCACCGGGCGCCTCAAATTCATCCTGCACGGGCACAAGCTCCAGGGCCATTGGACGCTGGTCCGCATGGGCGGCAAGGCCGCACAGGAGTCCAAGCCCAACTGGCTGCTCATCAAGGAGCACGACGAATACGAGCGCAGCGCCGATGCACCGGCTATCGTGGATGAAGCTCCCGATAGTGTCATCACCCACCGCGATCTCGACGCCATCGGCAGCGCCTCCGATCACGTGTGGGATTCGCGCACCGGCCTCGCCGCCGACGAACGTGCCAAAGCGGCTAGCTCTCAAAAACAGAAGAAGCCCGCGAAGGAAGCCGGCATCACCCTCCCGAAAGGCGCAAAGCCCGAGCCGCTGCCAAAGTTCGTTGCCCCCCAGCTCGCCTCCGCATCCGAGCGTCCTCCCACCGGCAAAGACTGGCTGCACGAGCTCAAGCTCGACGGCTATCGCATGCAGGCGCGTGTGGAGAATGGCAAAGTGCAGTTGCTCACCCGCAGCGGTCTCGACTGGACACATCGCATGCGTCCTCTTGCGGCATCGCTCACCGAACTAACCGCAAAGGCCGCGCTGCTCGATGGCGAAGTGATCGTGCTCGATGACCGCGGCATCAGCAGCTTCGCGGCACTGCAGGCTGCATTTCAAGACGGAACCAAGCACGCGCTGCACTACTACGTCTTCGATCTCCTGCACCTCGACGGACACAGTCTGCGCAGCCTCCCGCTCACCGAGCGAAAGAATCTGCTCGCCGAACTCATCGAAACGCTGGCCGACGACGCAATTCGCCTCAGCGAGCACGTCCGCGACGAGAAGGCAGCGATCTTCGAGGAAGCTTGCAGCCACGGTGCCGAAGGCATCGTCTCAAAACGCGCCGACAGTATCTATATCTCCGGCCGTAGCGCAAGCTGGGTCAAGATAAAGTGCGGTCTGCGCCAGGAATTTGTCATCGGCGGCTTTACCCTGCCCTCCAAGGGCGGCGATGGGCTTGGCGCGCTCCTGCTCGGCTATTACCAGGAGGGCAAGCTCCTCTACGCCGGCCGCGCCGGCACCGGCTTCACGCAAAAGTCTCAGGCAGAAATCCGCAAGAGACTCGAATCCCTCCGCTCGAGCACGAATCCCTTTCTTGCCGTCGGCGCCGCAGAACGCAAGGGCGCTCTCTGGGTCAAGCCGCAACTCGTCGCCGAGGTCGCCTTCAGCACCTGGACCGCCGACAACCTCGTCCGCCAGGCTTCGTTCAAGGGTCTGCGCGAGGACAAGCCTGCCGGCGAAGTCGTTCGCGAGAAAGCCTCCGCCGGAATTCCAAATGCACGCTCTGCTGCTTCCAGCAAGAGCCGCGTTCCGACGGCATCAGCGAGGGCCACCATTCCTGCGGCGCTCCCGCGAATCACCAATCCGGACAAGATCATCGATCGCGACAGCGGCCTAACCAAGCAGCAGTTCGTCGCCTACTATGCCGAGGTAGCCAGCCACATCCTGCCGCACATCGCGGACCGTCCGCTCAGCATCGTGCGCTGTCCTTCCGGCACAGCGGCAAAATGTTTTTTCCAGAAGCACGTCAAGCCCGGCCTGCCCAAAGGCATCGGCTCGGTAGAGATCGTCGATCGCAAAAGCGGCCAGCCCGAGCCCTACATCACGCTCTCCGACGCCGCCGTGATTCCGGAGCTGGGCCAACTCAACGTCATGGAGTTGCACCCCTGGGGCGCGCCCGCCAGCGACTTCGAGCATCCCGACCGCATCATCTTCGATCTCGATCCCGACCCGAGTATCGATTGGAAAACCCTCGCCGCCACCGCAACGGAAGTACGCGCGCGCCTGCAAAAGCTCGGCCTGGAATCCTTCCTGAAAAGTACCGGCGGCAAAGGCCTCCACATCGTCGCGCCCATCCAGTGCGAACACGATTGGCCCACGGTCAAGGAGTTCGCACACCAGTTCGTGCTGGCCATGGAAGCGGACAACCCCTCGCTCTACATCACCAAGATGTCCAAAGCCGCGCGCACCGGCCGCATCTATCTCGACTATCTGCGCAACGAACGCGGAGCCACCGCCGTAGCTCCCTACTCGCCGCGTAGCCGCAGCAGCGTTCCCGTCTCCGTACCGATGGACTGGAGCGAGCTCAAAGCGCAGGCGGCCCCTCGCTGCCTGGTCGCCGAGTTCGATGGATGGCGCAAGCGCCTCGCGCACGATCCCTGGGCGGAGCTGCCGAAGACAAAACAGCGGCTCACCCAAAAGGCGATCGCCGCTGTCAGTCAAAAGAAATAGCGCTGCCGCTTCTTAG
>DASQRJ010000218.1:0-5330 GCA_035642955.1 Acidobacteriaceae bacterium | reverse complement strand
CAGGGCAAGGCCATTCGGGCTCAATTGGTCCTTCGGAATAACATTCCCTGGATACGGCTGCTTGGTAATCGGATTCACCAGCTGCACCGGCTGCGAATAGAAATTATTCGGCCCCAGCAGCTCCTTGAAGTTACCCTGACGCATCAGTGCTGTGGGCACCTGTCCTTGGTACGTCGGCGAATTCCGATAACGGACGTACTCCTGCCCGACCAGGAAGAACAGTCTCTGCTTCGACGTATTGAAATGCCCGGGAATGTACACCGGCCCATTCAGGTTCCAGCCAAACTGGTTGTAGCGGAAGGGCGCCGGATGATCGGCCGTCGTGGGATCGGCGGTGTCGTTCTTACGAATCCAGGTGTTGGCGTTAAAGAATGAGTTGCGCAGGTATTCGTAGACTCCGCCATGGTAGTTGCTGGTGCCGCTCTTGGGAATAATGCGCACCTGTCCTCCCGAGGTACGCCCATACTCTGCCGGATAGCCCGTGGTCAGGACCTGTACCTGCGAGGTGGAATCCACATCCGCGACGCCAACGCTGTTGTTGTTGGAACGCGTGCGGACCATCGGCGCGCCGTCGAAGGCGAGAATGTTCTCCTGCGAGCGCGAACCGTTCACGTAAAGCGTGTTATCCAGTGAAAAATTGAAGGACGAGATCGGCGCGTTGCGAGTCACACCCGGCTCCAGCTGCGAAAGATAGAGCGGGTTGCGCCCATTCAGCTGGATCGATTTCACCTGCTCAGCCGTCACCAGCTGTCCCACCGCTGCGGATTCCGTCTGCAAACGATTGGCGTTCGCCTGCACCGTCACCGTGGTGCTGGTGTTGCCGGATTTGAGCGCCACATCGACGCGCGCGCCGATGCTCGGATCCAGATGGGTTCCTTGCTGCACCGCCGTCTGAAATCCGCTCGCTTCCACCGTAACCGTGTAGTTGCCGCTGGGAAGATTGGTGATGGTGTATGCGCCCACGCTGTTGGTCGTCACGTTGCGAACCGCGCCGGTGGCGTCGCTTTTGGCGGTCACTCTCGCATCGGGAACGACGGCGCCTGTAGAGTCTGTCACCGTACCGGAGAGAGACGACGTGTCGGACTGCGCCAGCACGCATGTGCCGGATACGACCAGTAGGAGTATGGAGGAAAATGTTGCTGCGAACAGGATGGCCCTGCTCGCAGATCGGAGAAAGTGCATGGGGGAGCCTCCGCTGCTGCGAGTTAAAGTTCAGTGCGTACCCTTCGAGTCATGAAATCTGGGAACGCTACCACGGCTTTCCCTTGTAGTCTCCAGCCTATGTGCTGTCAAGTAATCGATTGCATTTTTTTAAGCGACATGCAAAAACGAATGAGGCAACTTGAGGTTCTGAAGGTGCATCACTGCGGCCACTTTGCGCGCGTCACTTAGCTCCGTCACTTAGCTCGAGGATGCGTGCGGTCGTAGACCTCCGCAACGTGTCGCACCGTCAGTTGCGTATAGCGCTGCGTGGTGGAAAGCCGCTCGTGTCCCAGCAGCTCCTGGATTGCGCGCAGGTCGGCGCCCTCCTCCAGCATGTGCGTGCCAAAGGCGTGCCGCAGGGTGTGCGGATGCGTCTCCGGCGCCATGCCATGCGCCAGCGCCATCCGCTTTACGATCCGGCCCACGGAACGTGTCGTCAGCCTTCCGCTGCCCTTCACGCGCGCGCTCAGCAGCAGTGCATCGGAGTGCTTGCCCGCCGCCGCAAGCCGCACGCTGCGTTCCGGCAGATACGCGCGAATCGCGGCCGCCGCCGCATCGCCGAACGGCACCAGCCGTTCCTTCGCGCCCTTGCCGCGCACCAGCAGCGTCTCCGCCGCCCAACGAATGTGCTTCAGGTCCAGCCCCACCAGCTCCGCGTTGCGGATACCGCAGCCATACAGCAGCTCGAAGATCACCGCGTCGCGTGCAGGCCAACCCGACGACGCATCTTCGTCCGCGCTGGCATTGTTGTCGAGAGCGCGGTTCATCTGCTCGATCGTCGGCACGCGCGGCAGATGCTTCGGCAGTTTCGGCGTGGCCACCAGCGCCGCCGGATTCTGCGGGACATGTCCCATCCGTGCCAGCCACTTGAACCAGGAGCGCACTGCCGCCAGCGCCCGCGCAGCGGAAGCCTTGGACAGCCCATGTCCGTACAGCTCCGCCAGATACGCGCGGATGTGCAGATGCTCAACCCGCCGGATATCGCAGCCCTCGCCGAACTGCTTCTTCAGATAGTTCGTAAACAGCGCCAGCTCGCGTTCGTACGCACGCAGCGTATGGGCAGACGCGCCGCGCTCGCTGCGCAGCATCGTCAGAAAGCCCTCGCGCAGGCTGGCCAGCGAGTCCTTCATTCCCCACCCCGCGCTGTTTTTGCCCGCGCCTTCGAACGGGGATGATGCGCGCGATGCACCGCCTTCAGCCGGTCGATCGCCAGGTGCGTGTACACCTGCGTCGTCGCGATGTCGGCATGGCCCAGCAGCGTCTGCACCGTGCGCAGATCGGCGCCATTGCCCACCATGTGCGTGGCGCAGCTATGCCGCAGCATGTGCGGGCTGGCGCGCCCTCCGGAGCTGCGCTTCACCAGCTCCCATATCCATCCCCGGGTCAGCGTCCGCCCCTGCTGCGAGAGAAACAGGCCACCGCGGCGGTTGCTCTTCTGCAGCAGCGGCCGTCCCCGCTCCAGATATTCCGTCAGCGACTCCACGGCAGCGCGTCCCAGCGGCACCACGCGCTCCTTGTCGCCCTTGCCACGCACCATCACCCGTCCCGTGTCGAGCTGCAAATCTTCCGTGCGCAAGCCGGTCAATTCTGAGACACGCACGCCGCCCGCATAGAGCAGCTCCAAAATCGCGCGATCGCGCAACGCCACAGCATCGCCTGCAGCGCCGGTCGCCGCCGCCGTGGCCGCGTCCAGCATCTCGGCCGTCTCGCTCTCCGCCAGCGCCTTGGGCAGCACCTTCCACGCCTTGGGCGACTCGATATTCACCGTCGGATCGTGCCGGATGCGCTTGTCCAGCAGCAGCCATTTGTAAAACCCGCGCAGGCACGAAAGCTTCCGCGCCACCGAGCGCGCCTCCATCTGGTGCCGGTGCAGATGCTCCAGAAATCCCGCGACCTCCTGCTGCTGTGCGCTTTCGAGCACGGCTGCCGTGCCTTCGAGGTACTCCGCAAACATCTCGAGATCGCGCCCATACGCCTCACAGCTCAGCGGACGCAGTCCTTTTTCCACCCGCAGATAGAGCAGATACTCGCGCAGGAGCGCCATATTGGAAGCAGCCGCCACGGCTCCATTATCGCGTCCCGGAGTCGTCTCCTTGGCAGTGAAGCAGTAATGGAACCTAAGTGATCAGCCGTGAGGACGGGTGGGCCCGGGAGACCATCTATCCGTCGTATTTGGAGGATGCTCCCATCCGTCGTAGAGTCTTCCCTCGCCCCGATTGACAAGTATCAACTGAGGGTGCAGACTTCTGACACTCCTCCGCAAGGCAAACGCACTCAACGTCCTTTCGCCACTCTCTGGCGCATTTCATCCCCCGGTTTTCCCATCCTCCGCGGGGCCCGTAGCGCGAACGCACATCACCCTGTTTGGCGTTTCGCTTCCTATCCACTTCATCCATTCCGAGGAAAACCATGCACCCTTTCATTCGTAAGCTATCCTTCGGCTGCGCCATGCTGCTGCCGCTCGCCTTCGCGCTCTCACCTGCCCTGAACGCACAAGATGACGGACCCCCGAATGTCCTCGTCATTCAGCGTGAATACCTGAAGCCTGGCAAAGGTGGCATGCTGCATGAACGCTCCGAAAGCGCCTTCGTCCGTGCCTTCGCCAATGCGAAGTCCGACTCGCACTACTTCGCTCTCGATTCCCTCTCCGGCCCCACCCGCTCGCTCTTTGTGATGGGCTACAACAACTTTGCCGATTGGGAAAAAGACAGAGCCGCGACGACCAATGACAAGGTACTCAACGCGGCGGTCGATCATGCCGCTGAGATGGACGGCGACCTGCTGTCGAGCTATGACTCGGTTGCCATGAGGCTTCGTCCGGATCTCAGCATGAACAAGGGGTCCATCAATGGCACGCGGTATTTCGAAATCACAACCTTCGTCGTCAAGCCCGGCCACAGGCACGACTTCGACCAACTTGCCCACATGTACGCCGACGCCTACAAAAAAATCGCCCCGGACACCCATTGGGACTGCTTTGAAGTGATGTATGGGAACCCGGCACCGGGCTTTCCGAGCGGCGCCACTTTCGTCGTCATCAACACCATGAAATCGCAGGCCGAGACCGACAAGGGCATGGCGGATTTCGAAAAGTTTGCCAAGGAACTCGGCACGAGTGGCATGGAGAAGATGGAGGAGCTTACCGCTGCCAGTATCGAGACGACAGGCACCAACCTCTTCGCGATCAATCCTCGGATGAGCAACCCGTCGCAGGAGTGGATCGACAAAGAACCAGCTTTCTGGAAGGTGCCTCCGACGTCCATGACGAAGGAAACGGCACTCAAGACCGCAAATCAGTAATTGCAAGAAGTACACAGAACGGCGGACGCACATGCTGCGCTTCGCCGTTTTTGCGTAAAGGGCCAGGCGAAATGCATCGCATCATCCTGCCGCGCTGCAAGTGCGGATCAAGAGATCCTTTGCGTTGTCTTCTAAATCTTCTGCCGCTTCCACCGCCCCTGCTTGAACAGGATCACGCTCGCCACCACCATGAAGATCTCCGCCAGCACCACCGAGAGAAATACGCCGTTCTCCGCCAGCCGCGTGCGATGCGCCAGCCACCAGGCCAGCGGCAGCTCCAGGATCCAGAAGCCAAACAGATTCACAATCGTCGGCGTGATGGTGTCGCCGGCGCCGTTGAATGCCTGCATCATCACCATGCCGAAGGCATACGCGACGTTACCGCAACTGAAGATGCGCAGCGAATTGGCTGCAATGCGCGCCACGGCCGGATCATTGGTGAAGATGCTCACAATCGGCGGCGCAAAGAGGAAAAACACGACCCCCATCGACCCCAGGAAGATCATGTTCCACAAACCGGTGCGCCACACCGAGCTCTCAGCGCGCTCCGGCTGGCCCGCGCCCAGATTCTGGCCTACCAGCGTGGCCGCCGCGTTGCTCAGCCCCCAGGAAGGCAGCAGGATGAAAATGATGATCCGTATGCCGATGGTGTAACCGGCAAGCGCCGATGCGCCGAACGCACTCACGATGCGCACCAGCCCAATCCAGCTGGCCTGCGCGATCAAAAACTGCAGAATACCCGTCGACGCCACGCGGATCAGGCGGAACATCACGCCCAGGTTGAGCCGCATCTGGCGTACCCCAATCCGCAGCCGTTCTGTCCCGCG